>CAKTSW010000007.1 GCA_934613165.1 uncultured Ellagibacter sp. | reverse complement strand
GCTATTCGCAGGCTCGCTCGATTCTAACTGGCGGAGGAGGAGGGATTCGAACCCTCGTTACCCGGATTACGGGCAAAACGGTTTTCGAGACCGCCGCATTCAACCACTCTGCCACCCCTCCGCGGTGGGGTGTGAGGCTTAAAGCCTCATATGCGAAACGCGCCGAAGCGCGTTACTTTTTTCTGGCGGAGAGATGGGGATTCGAACCCCAGATACCCTTTTGGGGCATACACGATTTCCAATCGTGCTCCTTCGGCCAGCTCGGACATCTCTCCGCATTGCCAATTGCAGCAGCTAAGTATTATACAGATACAACCGCCCTGCAACAAGAAGAAATTTCAAATTCATAAGTTGCCCCTGCGTCGCGCCGCCGCAAAAGGCGGGCAACCAGGAGCAACCGCTTCGCAAACGGCTAGTACTCGCTTGTCAGCGAATAGTGGCCCGGGGTTGCTTCCGCGACGCTCATCGGCACGTCGAACAGCGACGACATGGCCTCGTCGGTGAGGAGCTCTTCCTTCGGGCCGTCCGCGTGAACCGCTCCGTTCTTGATGAGCAGAAGCCGCTCGATTTCGGGGATGATGTCCTCCGCGTAGTGCGTGACCAGCAGAATCGCTCGCCCCGACCGGGCGATCATGCGCATGGAACGGCGCACGTAGTGCATGCCCTGCGGGTCGAGACCGGTGCACGGCTCGTCGAGCACGATGACGTCCGGGTCGTGGACGAGCGCGCGGGCGAACAGCACACGGCGCGCCTGGCCGGTGGAAAGCGTCATCACGTCGCGGTCGGCGACTTTGTCGACACCGAGCATCTCCATCGTCTTGCGGCAGCGGGCGTAGTCGTCCTCGCTCGCGTTCACGCGCTTCGGCACGCCGAGCGACCCGTACAGCCCGCCGACCACGACCTCGATCGCGGGCATGTGCACCGTGATCTGGTCCTGCATGGTCGACGACACGATGCCGAGGCATTTCTTCACGTCCTCGAGCGTCGCGCGCGCGTTGCCGCGGAAGAGCACGGGCGGTTCGTCCTGGTAAAGCGGAAGAATCTCGCGGGTGATGAGCTTGATGAACGTCGATTTGCCGGCGCCGTTGGGGCCGAGGAGCGCCATGCTCTCGCCCTCGGCGAGCTCGAACGATCCTACGTTCAGGATGGTTTTACCCGAGCGCTGGACGATTGCGTTGTTAAGACGAAGAAAAGGAGGACGCGAATCGTTTTCGCGCCCTCCCTCACAAGCGATGCTTTCGGTCATGCGAGCTATGCTGCCTTTGCGGTAGAGGTTTCAGCCGATGAGCTGTCGGTGCTTGCGGAAGAGTCCGTGGAGGAATCCGTCGAAGCTTCCGAGCTGGCGCTTTCGCTGGAGGAAGCATCGCTCGAGCTCGAGCTGTCAGCGCTGTCGGTGCTGGTCGAGTCGGTCGAACCCGAGCCGTCCGTCGTCGAGTCGGTCGAGGAATCGTCGTCGGACTGGTACTTCGACATGTCGACATCGTAGGGAAGGCCGCTCGGCATGTCCTTGATGTCGATTTCGGCGCTGTCCTTCGCGTCGGAAAGCCACTGCTGGTATTCCTTGGACTGGTTGGAGGACTTCAGCGAGCTTCTGAACTGCTCGACGAACTCGCTCGGGAGCTGATCGAGACTCGTCAGCTCTTCAGGCGCGGTGAACACGTCGGTGCACTTGATGATGTGGATGCCGTAGCTGCTCGTCACCAGACCGCTGACCTGGCCTTTTTCAAGGTCGGCAAGGCCGTTGGTGTATTCGGTCACGAACGAGTTGAGCTTGTCCCAACCCACGTCGCCGCCGTTTGCGGCAGAGCCGGAATCCTTGGAATAGGTCTGCGCGGCCTCGGCGAAGTCGAGCGTGCCGGCGTTGATCTGGTCGAGGACGCTCTGGGCCGTTTCCTCGTCGTCGGCGTCGAACAGAATGTGGGACGAGCGCTTCGCGCCGTCGTAGCTGGAAATGTTCGACTGCGCGTAGGAAAGCACGTCGTCGTCGGACGGGTCGGAGTCGAACGTCTTCAGAAGACCCTGCTGAAGCAGCGACGTCTTGATGTTGCTGCGGTACTCGTCCTCGGTCATGTTCACCGATTCAAGCGCCTCTTGCCACTTCTCATCGGAGCTGTAGTTCGACTTCATCTGGTCGACGTAGGACTGCACCTCGTCGTCGCTGACGGTGACGCCCTTCTCGTCGGCGCCCTGGATGATGAGCTGCTTCGTGACGAGCGAATCGATGACCTCTTCGCGAACCTTTTCGGGCGTGTAGTCGTTCTTGGCCATCCATTCGCCCCACGCGTCTTCGTCGGTGAGCGACATCTGCGAGCGGATGTTCTCGACGGACGAGGTGACGTCGTCTTCCTGGATTTCGTCGCCGTTGACGGTGGCTGCGACACCCCCCGTGTACTTCGAAGTCGAGGTCGAGGAATTTCCCGAACACGCCGTGATGCCCATGACGCACAGAGCCGACAGGCTCACCGCGCACACGGCCTTGGCGAACGCCGCAGTTTTCATATGGCCTTCCCTTACACGAAAAAGCGCGTCGAACAGGGGGTTCAGTCGCATTTGAACGCCCGATTCCACGCGATAATGGATGCTGTGGGTGTATTTTCGCACATGATAATTTGTTTGCTTAATCAAGCACAATATGCCCACTTCCGCTTCACAAAGCTTCGTAAAAGGGTTGTAAAGCGGGTTTTACGCTTCCGCCATGGCCGCCTTGAAGTCGATGATTTTCTGGCGGCAGCCGTCGCAGTTGGTTCCGAGCATTTGCACGGCGAGGATGGCGGCGTTCTTCGCACCGTTGATGGCGACGCAGGCCACAGGCACGCCCGAAGGCATCTGCACCATGGAGAGGAGCGAGTCGAGCCCGCCCAGGTCGCTCGTCTTCATAGGAACGGCGATGACCGGGTCGGGGGTGTACGCCGCAACGACGCCGCCGAGGTGCGCCGCCTTGCCCGCGGCCGCGATGATGACCTTGATGCCACGCTCGTGCGCCGTTGCCGCCCATTCGTGCACTTCGAGCGGCTTGCGGTGCGCGCTTGCCACCTTCACCTCGTAGGAAATGCCGAACTCGTCGAGCTGCTGCATGCACGGCTCCATTGCGGGCATGTCGGACTTGCTTCCCATGATGATCCCGACGACGGGCTTGCCTTCTGCCATTTCGATCCCTTCTGACGTTGTTTCGTTTCCGTGCTTCAGTATACGCGCGCGGCGAGCCGCCTAGCTGGGAAAACCCGCGACTCCATAGGCTTTGCGACGCACGGGGGCTTTGATGCGAGAGGGCGAAGGCGGCGGAGGCGCAAGCGAGCGCCGGGGGCACGCGCCGCGTGTCGCTGGCGGCGCGACGTCAGCTCGCCTGGGCGCGCGTGAGACGGGCGATGGCCTCGTAGCCCGAACGGCCGTGCGCGAATTCCTCGGTCAGATCGAGCAGGGGAATATCCTCGGGAACGTAGATGTTTGGGTTCTGCTTGAGAATCTCGATGCGCGGAACGTGGCAGTTGAACAGGCGGCATACCTGGGGGCGCGCCTCCCAGATCATGCAACCGCCTTCGGGGCTTTGCAGCGGGCAGCATTCGCCCTTGCGGTCGATCGGCTTGATGCCCTTTTCCGCGATGCACTTATGCATGGCGTCGAGTTCATCGGGCGTGATGGCGAGCACGTTGAGATGGCAGCACTGGCCGCAGCACGCGCAGTCGGGGTAGCTGTTGTCGCCGTCGAAACGTAGCGGCTTGCCATCGGGCGTGATTTTCATGAGGGTCCTCCTTGCCATGGAACGCGAGCGCAAGCAGGTCTTTCACCCTGTTTTCCGCCTGTGTCGTTGTTTTCGGTTCCCGACGATGCGCCGGATTACGGGGGGCACACGATGCACGGTGCGGCAGGTCGCGGGCGCAAGATGCAGGCCGCGGGTGCGGGTCGCGGACGCGGGTCGCGGACGCAAGATGCAGGCCGCGGGCCGCAGGTTGTACGCGGGCCACAGGTCGCGGATGCAGGCCGCAAGCGCGGGTCGCGAGGCGCGGGCTGCAAGTCGCGGGGTGCAAGTCGCAAGTCGCGGGCGAGTCGCAAGTCGCGGGCGAGTCGCAAGTCGCGGGCGCAGATTGCACACGAGTCGCAGGTCGCGAGATGCAGGCCACGGTTCGCGGGCGCGGGCGCGGACTGCAGATCGCGAGGCGCGAAACGTGAGCCGTGGGGCGCGAACTATTGGACGCAAGCCACGGTTCGCGCCGTTCCCCTACTTCAATTCTAGCCGCTTCTCCACAAGCCGCTCGCGGCCAATCGGCGAACGCAAGGAAGAGCCAAGGTGGACGAAGGGAAGAAAGATAGGGGGCGGGGGCGAGTCCGGATTACGGGAACCTGAAGGCTTAAACTGAGGCCGGAGACAGTAACAGAGCATGGAATCGAGAAATGGACGGCCTCGGGTCCAAGCCGAAACCCAAGATAGGATCCTCCAAGGGATGGATCGTTTCGGATTCGGGTCGAAGCCCGGGGCGGGGTCGCAAGCGCGTTTTCGTTTGCAAAACCGCCGTTGGCCGCCATTTGACACACGACCCGCCTACCGTTCGCCGGTTTTCGGGCTCTCCATGGCGGGCTGCGACGGTTTTGCAAACGACGGGGAGCGGAGAGTTTTGCAAAAGCGGCGCAGGCCGCCATCCGCCCTTGCAAACCCGGTGTTGCCCGCCACCCGCTTTTGCAAAGCCGTCACTGGATGCCACGGGCTTTTGCAAACCCGACTTTCGCTGCCATCCCGATTTGCAAAGCCGTCACAGCCCGCCATTTCCGGCGCAGTTTTCGAAGAAAGAGAGCAGAAAGAAAGATGCGGCCCCTTCTTGCGCGAACCGATAAGCGAGGAAAGGAGTCAATCGGGAGCGCAGAGCTGGGGCCGCAAAAGAGACGGGCTTAGGGAAGAGGCTCCAAGCGCCGCGGCGCCGACCCGCTTGCGCAGGTGAACGCCGCAGCCCCTCCATTGCTCGAAGCCAAGCCCATACCCGTATGGAGGGCGTTTGAAGAAGGCGAAGTCCGCGAAAGCCTAGGGCGGGACGCTTTCGCTAGCCGCGCTTGCGGAGGAGGCGGAACGCTATCGCCCCTACCGCGAAGGCCGCGACCATCCCGACGGCTACCGGAATCGCGACAAGCAGGATGCCGTCCCCTGTTTTCGCGAGCTTGGCAAGAGGCTTCGCGGGCCCAGAGCCGCCCGGCGCAGTCGGCTTGTCCACGGTCGGTTTGTCCCCGGTCGGGGTCGTTCCCGGCTCAGGGTCGGAACCGGGAGCAGGAGCAGGCTCGGGTTCGGCGTAGGCGTTCGCGAACGCGGGCGTACCGTCGGGGTAGGAAACCTCGGCCACGAGCTGGCCCTTCCCGTCGTCGACGACCGTAACGACCACGCGGTACGCCGTTTCGTCGTAGGTAACGTTTTCCTGGTTATCCTTCACCTCGGTCATCGTGAATTCATAGGTTCCTGCCTTGTCGAAGGTAAGCTCGGGGAACACGATATTGCCTTGCGCGTCGTTTACGGCCTCGACGACCTTGCCGTCGGAGCTGACGAGTTTGAACGTGAACTGCCCCGCTTCGAGGTTCTTGCCCGTAAGCGTTTTCGTCGCGCCGATTATCACCGTGGCGCCGGCGGGCTTGTACACGTTCTTGAACACGGGCAACGAGGTGCCGTCGGAACCTTCTATAGTGTAGCTGACCTGCAGTTTTCCGTTCGATTTCGTCACTTTGGCGACTACCGTGTAAGTGGTTTCATCGTAGGTGACGCCCGCCTCGGTGGTGCCGGCGCGCACCTCGCGCATGGTGAAGGTGTGCGTTCCAGCAGTCGTGTACTTGATGTCGCTGAAGACGATGTTGCCGTTCGCGTCGTTGATTCCCGTGGAGACGACTTTGCCGTTTTCGACGAGCTCGAAGGAGAACTCACCGGCAATGAGGGCGCGGCCTTCGAGGATCTTCTTGGCAACGGGCGACGCGAACACCGGGTCGGGGTCGGGATCGACCGGCGGCGTGTACGGTGGCTCGTAGGTGTTCACGAAGGTGAAGAGCGAAGAGCCCTTGGCGGGGATGGATTCGACGGCCCCGATTCCGCCGTCGACAGACTCGACCCACATGCGCGTGATTTTAGCGATGATTTGGTCTTGGGCATCACGCGTCACCGTTACTTTGAAGTGAAGCTTCGACTGGTCGTAGGTGATATTCGCGATATCACCTTGCTGCTCGGTGATCGTGTAGTGGAACGTGCGCACGTCAACGTCATCAGCGGAAGCATTGCCGTTGTCGGTGATGCCGCTCGCCTGGCCCTGGCCGGCGGAAGAGCCATCGCCCGCAGCGGTGCTCTGGCCAGCATCGGGAACAGGAAGCGCACCGCTCGCCGTTGCATTGTCGGCGGCGCTGAGGATTACGGCACCAATAGCCAGGTTGCTCTGCGTGGCCGCGGCGGAATCACTCGCAGATTGCCCGTCGTCGGAAGGCTCGTTGCCGGGTGCGGCGTTCGCAGCACCGTCGGAGGTGTCGCCAGCCGCATCGCCTGCGGCGCCGTTGGTCGCGTCGCTGGTGGTAGCGTCATTGCGGGAATCGCCGCTTTGAGCGAGGTCGCCGGGAGCGCCCGTGGAACCCTGGTCGCCATTAGAGTCATCATTTCCTGTTGATTGATTGCTGTCGGTTCCTTGCTCGATGTCGTTTGTAATCGGTTTGTCGAACACGTTGGCGTCGAACACGAGCTTACCGAAGTTCACGAAGCCATCAGCGTCGTTCTTCGCGATGACGCTGGTGCCGGCTGCACCACCGGGGAGCGGACCGCCATCGAGCGCCTCCAGCACGAAGTTGAACTGGCCCTCGTACTTGTCGGATGTGCCCGAAATGCTCTTTGACACGATGATAGGAACCTCATTATCGGCATATTCTTGATACCGGTTGACGAAGGTCGGAGAGCCAACGACCTTGGAGCTCTCGACGATCAGCTTACCCTCGCCATTGTCCCGAACGACGATCTCGAGATGAGCGACATCCTTGCTGTAGGTAACACCCTCGGCGTCGCCCGCTTTTTCGCTAACTTTGTAAACAAACGTCCCCATGCCTCCGACGCCCACGTCATTGGAGGTAAACGTTATTTTCCCGAAGTTGAACGCAACCCGTTCACCCTCTTTGCCGTCAGACTTCTCGACGGTCACGGTAGATTTCTCAGGAGTAGGCGCTTTGCCAATCGGCGTGATTTCGAACTCGAACTTGTCAGAAGCGTCCCAATCGCGACCTTCGAGGATTTTCGCGAAACCAGTCCCAGCCGTATCGTATTCAGTGCCGTCGGCGCTGTAAGTATTCGAGAAAGCAACCTCGGAACCAAGCTGGCCGTCGACTGTAGTGATTACGTTCAGGCTGCCATCGAGCGAATCCTCGACGGTGATGACAACTTCATGAGTGCGATTGTCGTAGGTAACACCGGGAAGCTTGGCGTCGTCAGTCGGAATAACCTCCGCCACCTTGAACTTATAGGTCTCGCCAATATCGGACTTCTTAAACTCGATGCCGTTGAGCTTGGTCATCTCGTTCTTCTCGCCGGAGGCACGCTGGCCATCATTCTTGAACGCACGATCGGAATCGGAAAGAAGTGCTTCGGAGGCTTTATCCTCGCCGGTGATCGTGAAGTTGAACTCGCCTTCATGCATAGTACGACCGGTCAGAGTCTTGGAAACGGTGATGCCTGCGTAGGTGATATCTCCGGCACGGTAAGAGTTATGAAAGCTTGCAACATCGCCCTCATCGGAGTAGGTGGTGGAGGTCACGACGAGCACCCCGCCGCGATCCTCGACCTCCACGGTCACAGTGCAGGTATGGCTGTCGTAGGTCATGCCGCCCGCAGGCTGGGCAGAGGCAACCTCGCGAACCTCGAAGGTGTAGGTGCCGGCCTTGGCAAATGTCGCGGTCCCGAAGTTGAAGTCCTGGGCCGCGCCGTCCTTGAGGGCGGAAACCTCAACGGTGGGCGAGAAGCCCATGCAGCCGTCGGTGGGACCGGAGACCTGCGTCAGAGAGAACGTGAACTTTTCGCCGCCGAGGGAGTCACGGCCCAGGAGGGTCTTGGTGCCGCGGACGAAACCCTCGACCGTCGTGGGAGTGACGTTGTAGGAGTTCTCGAAGCTGACGGTCTCGTCGGGAACCGCTTCCTGGCCGCTGCGGGTATTCGTGACCTCGAGGATCACGGTCGCGGGTTCGCCCTCGACCTCGCTCGGGATAGCCGTCACCTTGACCGCGATGTTCCACACGGTGTCGTCGTAGGTGTAACCAGGCTTGCCCTCGTTGACCTCGCGAAGCTCGTATTCGTAGGTCTTTCCCACGTCGTCCTCGTCAAAGGTAACCTGCTCGAACGCAAAGCGACCAGTGGCGTCAACAGAGGCCGCGGCCTTGCCGTCAACCGCATTCGCGGGCATGGGAGCGCCGCTCGTCTTGGGCGTCAGCTCAAACTTGAACACGCCGGCGGTCAGCGGGTTCGTGCCAGAGTTGTCCGTGTAGTACTTTGTGCCGCGAAGGTCCCACTCGGCTTCCTTGACGTTGAACACGTTGGCGAAGGCCGCGACCTGGGTTGGTTCGCCAGCGCCGCTGCCGAGCGCAGCGCCAGAGTCATCCTTGAGGCGCAGCATGGAGGACTCAACCTTGAGGGTGCCGTCATGGGCGTCTTCCTGGGTTACCGTCACAGTCACGCGGTAGAGTGCCTGCGAGACGGACATGCCGGGGAGGATGTTCACGTCGTAGCCGTCGCCCGCACGGGCCTCCACGATGTTGTAGACGTAGGTGCCGGGCTTGGTGTAGGTGATGTCGCCGAAGTTGAAGGGCATGGCCGTGGCCCCAGACGCGCCCTCGGGCTGCATCATAATCTTGACCAACTTGCCGTCCGCGGCGTCAGCGGGCATGGGAGCACCGTCAACGGCGGTGAGCACGAAGGCAAACTTATCGCCGGCGACCCAGTCGCGGCCCGTGATGGTTTTCTCGCCGGCAAGGGAGGTCTCGCCTGAGAGGGTGCCTGTCGCGGCATAGGTGTTGGTGAACTTGGCAACGGCCGCGTCACCTGAGGCAATGATGCCTTCCGCGCCCTCGGACGCGGTGGTCCAGCCGGACTTGGCGGCCTCGGAGACCTTATAGGTCCAACCCGCCTCGAGCCCGGTGACGGTGAGCTTCTCGCCGTCCTTGAGTTTGTGGGTGTAGGCACCGGCGTCATCGAACGTCACATCGAAGTTCTCGTCGCCCTGAACGACGCCGTCCTTGGTCACCGTGGCCTTGAGGGTCTTGCCCGCGGCATCGGGAACGGTGACGGTGAAGTCAAACTCGTCGTTCGCGAAGTCGGCGGCATCGTAGCCCCCAGGAACCTCGACGTGCTTCTCGACCTCAAGGGAGCCGGGGCGAGCGAGCGTCAGCTTGCCGTTGTTGCCCAGCCGCACGAAGACCTGGCTGCCGACCCACTTGGGGTTGATGAAGCTGGTCGCAGTCTCGGTAGTGTTCGCGTCCTTGTCGTCGTGCATCTCGTTGATGTAGGTCATGCGGCGCGTGCCCTTGGCAAACTGGGCATAGCCATCGTCAGTCTTGGTCACGTAGCCGTTGATGTTCTCGACCGCACTGGAGTCGAAGCTCACGATGGTCGACTTCTGGGTCGCCGAGTCGCCGGCGATGTCCCAGTACTGACGCTGGTAGTAGTAGGTCTTGCCCTCTACGAGCGGATAGCTCGCGGGCTTGTCGAGCGCTTTGTCCTCGTAGATGGGCGTGTCGCGCGTGATGTAGTAGTAGCTGTTCTCCTCGGCAGGCGTGAACGACGCAGTGGCGTCGCCATCCTTGCCACCCGTCCACGCGCTGGCAAGGAAGAAGACCTTGCCGTTCGCGCCAGTGTGGTTGGCAATGTAGTCCGTCATCTGCGCGTCGGGATTGGCAAGAAGCTCCGTAACGCCATCCTTGAGGCTCGAGCCGAAGAAGACGCGGATGGGGAAGGTGAGGGTGACGGAGCCCGTGCCGTCGTCGGCGTTGACGTCGAAGGCACGCAGAGGGATAAGCGCGGCCGGGATCTTGACGGTCACGTGGTCGCCAGTGCGAAGATCGCCCTCCGCCGCGCGGCGCACCTCGATGATGATGTCGCTGAGGTTACCAGAGGGGTAGAGCGAGTTGCCGGCCTCGCCGGAGAACGTGTAGGTGTCCACGTTGCCGCTGGTAGTCTTGGTGTGCTCGTCGAAAATCTGGTTGGCGAAGACGATGTGGTTGAAGTCATCGACCTTCATGTAGTCGCCGAGTTGGTCGGTGAAGGTGACGTAGCCGGATTTGTTCTCCATGCCGTCGGTGGTGTCCGTAGGATAGCCGGCGGCGTCGGAGATCTCCTTGGAAATGTCGTTGAAGATGGTCTTGAGCTCGTCAGCGTTGGTGGCCGTCTTGTAGAAGGCGGCGTTCTCGGCGCGGGCGCCGAGATTTCGCTGCTCGTAGCCCGTTGCATTGGGGTAGTTGGAGCTCACGGCGTTCATGAAGCAGTTGGTATCGTCGGTGCCGTTGGGGTCGGCGCCAGACTGGATACCGACCGCGTAGATGGAGGTACCGGAGTCCTTCATGGCCTTGGCCGCAGCGACGCCGGCATTGGCGACGGTGCCGTTGAAGTTGCTGAAGTCAGTGGGAACGCCGTCGGTGAAGAATACAGCAACCTTGCGGGCGCCGGATCGAGCAGAGGAAAGCTGGGACTGTGCCAACTCGAGGCCGTAGTCCGAGCGCGTGGCGCCGGCAGGGCTGATGTCATCAACCGTACTCTTTAGTTCGTTCGCACCATCGGTGGTCACGACCGTCATGCTCTGCATAACCTGACTGTAGTTGTAAAGATAGCGGTCTTGATACGTATCGTTACCTATCTGTTCAGTCTTCTTCCCCGCAAACTTCACGATGGAAACGCGGTGCTGCTGGGTAGCGTCGGTAATCTTCGCATTTCTCCTCGCAATTTCGTCGATAAAAGAGTTCGCGGCATCCTTAAGGGCATCGATACGCTCGGTATGGTCCCAATAGCCCATCGGATCGTCCATGGACCCTGAAGCGTCCAGCACGAGCACGATGTCGAGCGGGGTCGTGGCCGTCTCGCGCAGGTTGGACGTGGACGAGATGGCGCTGAAGGCCGTCAGGAAGTCCGAGTCGCCCTTGGTGATGGTCTTCTCGCCGCCCGCGCCGGAAAGCACGATGTCCCCGTCCGAGACGGTCTTGTCCGTCCATATGCGCCCGACGTTCTGGGTCGAGTTCTCAAGGCCCCAGTTGCGCCACGTCGTCGCCGTCGAGGGATCGGCGACCGTCGTGGCACCCTCGGCCGATTGCAGCGCCACCGCCCCCTCATCCCCCGCGTCCTCGACCTGTGTGCTCGGGGTCGCCGCGCCTTCGCTCTGCGACCCGGCCGACGTTCCGACACCCGCATCACCTTCCGCTGCGTATGCGAGCACGCTGCCGAAGGGCGACAGCGCAAGCGTAAGCGCCGCGGCCATCAGCAAGTTGAAGCGCTGCGACCATGCGCTTCGTCCCGAAACTGGTACAGCACCTCCCCCTCGCCTTCGCCTTGTTCGTCGCTCTCGAATTCCCCTGCTCATAGCTTCTCCTTTCCTCGTCTAACCGGCACGCCGAAGCCGACGCGCCACATTTGGCCTTATCCTGCCCGAGGAAAGAGGCGGCGAGAATGCGCGCAAATACGTCGCCGCACCCGTCGCATTCACGACGTATCGACGCAAAACGCCTGGTAAACCGGACGCGCGCCCACCAATTCACCAACAATTTACCGGCGGTTCACGTCGCTTCTCTTACAATGGGAGCAGTACTCACGCCCCTCGCAAGGAAGGAGTCGGACCATGGCCGCCCGTCACCCTAAATTCGGCATCGCCATGGCTTCGCTCGCCTTTTTCTTTTTCCTGTTTCTGGAATCCACGCTTTACTACCAAACGGCCATCCTCCCCTTCCCCTCGGGCCGGGATTTCCTGTTCATCCAGCTCCCTATACTCGTCGCGAGCTCGGCGGGCTTCCTTAGCTTCCCCGTTTTCGTCCGAAAGACCGACCGTACCTCGCGCAGGATCCTGTCGGTCATGTTCACCGCCATGGGGCTCGCCTGCCTCGCCGTGGAGCACTTCGCGTATTCCGCCCAAACCTCCTTCGTCGCAGGATTCGTTTCGTTCTACCTGCTCGGCATCGCGGGCGGCGGGGCGCTCTGGGCCGCGTCGGTCGTTCTGTCGCGCAGCACGTACCTGGCCACCTGGGTAGGCATCTGCCACGCCGCGGGCGTCGTTGCGCAAATCGCCCTGTTCGGACTGGCGCCTACCCGTCTTGTCGAGACCGTCGTCTTGGGCGTGGGCATCGTCGCCTTCGTCGGTTTCGCCATGGCGGCGTGGCCTTCCATGAAGTCGGCCCGGCGCCTTGCAGCGGACAAAACGCTCGACTATTCCTACTACGATCGGAAGCCCTTCCCCTTCGCCGGACCAAGCGGGACAGCGCGCGAGAACGTCACGCCCCTTAGGTTCGCCGTCGCGTTTTGCGTGGTGGTCGGGCTTTTCGCGGCGCTGTTCAGCCTGCTGTACAACGCGCTGCCCGGAGGCGCCACCTGGGTTAGCCAATACACCGACGTCAGCTCGCGAATCGCGCTTATCGTGGGCGGCCTTGCGGCCGGCATCCTCATCGACACCGGCCGCGTGCGGCACACGGGAACCGTCATGCTTTGCGTCGCGTTTCTCGCCACCGCCGCCACGCTTGCCGGAAAGGCAGGCGTCGACGAATGGATATGCCGGCTTGCGTTCTTCGGAGGGTCGGGCATGTTCGCCATTTTCTATTCCGCCTCGTCGATATGGGTCGCGCCGTATATGAAGGTGCCCCAGCTATGGGCGAGTATGGGGCGAGTCGTAAGCAATCTAACGACAATCGTCGTTTGGCTTCCGGCAGCCGCATTGGCAGATAGCGACGACGCCACGATGTTGGCGCTTGCGGCGATTTCCCTATTCGCGGCGGCTACCCTGCTCATGAATGCGGCGCGCTCGATGATTTCCGACGACATCGGACCGAATCGGCACCTTGTGGCCGAGGTCGAGGCCAAGGGGGAATGGACGGGCGGAGCTGGCGATTCGCCGCTTGTACGTGATGGCAGCGGCGAGGGGTTTGCTTCCGAAGAGGAGCCTGTTGCCCGGGCGGATTCGGGGAAAAGCGCTTCGGAGCCCGGCTTTGCGGATGGCAACCCGCCAGCGCCGGCAGCCCTTTCGCCCGAGGAGCAGCTTGAACGCTTTGCCCGGACGTACGGCCTCACGCCGCGCGAGACGACCGTCCTTGCCGCCGTCACGCAGGACGAGCGCCCGCTTAAGCAGGTGGCGGCCGATTTGGACGTGACGCTTCGGACGGTGCAGCGCCATCTCACTTCGGTGTACCAGAAGACGAGCACGCAAACGCGCGCGGGGCTCGCCGTGCGCTTCTTCAACGCCACGAAGGAAAGCTCACAGGAAGACCCCCCCCCGAAGCGATGAGTAATCGCCTGACAGGCGTGACCGAGCTGGGCGCAAGGCGGGCGTTGGGAAGGGAGTTGGCTTATTCCCGGAGATGGCAACCCAGCCGCACGCTGCCGCCATCATGCTTTTTGCAAGTCTACCAGCCATGCTTTAAGCATCGCGCACCGGGCCCCTTGCGTTGTGCAGCATAAGAGACCCTACTCGACGATGCTCCATTCGACAGCACGACAGAAATGCGGGAAGGCGGATTCAACATCAAGGGCCGAATCGCCGTTGAGAGTTGGTCGTTTTCAGTTGCAAAGCCGTCGTTGGCTGCCATTTGGCGCCCAGCTCGCCTACCGTTCGCCGGTTTTCGGGCTCTCCATGGCGGGCTGCGACAGGTTTGCAAACGGAGGAAGACACGAGGCTTTGCAAAAGTGGCGCAGACGGCCGCCTTCCCTTGCAAACCCGGCGTTGGCCGCCACCCATTTTTGCAAAAGCGTCACAGACTGCCATGGGCTTTTGCAAGCCCGTCCTTCGCCGCCATCACGATTTGCAAAGCCGTCACAGCCCGCCATTTCCGGCACAGTTTTTGGAGAAAGGTTTTCTTCGCGGGAAATCCGACAAATGCGGTATACTGTCATCCGATGATTTGCGGGTGTCGCCAAGTGGTAAGGCCCGAGCTTCCCAAGCTCGTATTCGCGGGTTCGAGTCCCGTCACCCGCTCCATTGATTGTATCGGCAGTGGAGCACGCGCACTGCCGTTTTACGTTCGAGCAGGAATAGGGACTCGAACCGATGGGGTGGAATTCCGTTAAGAAAATGCGCCAGTGGCGCATTTTTAGGAATTCGCCCGACTGAGCTTGCGAAGGAGGGTTAGGCTTCGCAAAGCGAAGCATGAGTCCCTTACGCCCGCTCCATTGAATTTCTCGGCGGCCGTTGTGCCGCCGTTTTTGTTGCCGCTGCGTAGGAGGGCAATCATGAGCGACCAGAAAACCTTCGACACGTTCGTCTTTGACCTGGACGGCACTATCTTGAACACGCTGCCCGACCTGGTCGTCGTCACCAACGATGCGCTGCGCGAAATGGGATTTCCCTCCCGCACGCACGACGAGGTGCTCAGCTTCGTGGGAAACGGCCTTGCCGCCCTTATGTATCAAGCCGTGCCCGAGGGCACGCCGCAAGACATTGCCGACAAGGCCGTCGAATGTTGGAAGCGAATCAACCTGGAATACGACAACCACCTTACAGTTCCCTACCCTGGCGTTCCCGAAACGCTCGCCGAGCTGCGCCAACGCGGCTGCAAGCTCGCCGTGCTCTCCAACAAGTTCGACGGCGGCGTGCATAAGATTATCGGGCAATGCCTGCCCGGGCTCTTCGATGTCGAGCACGGGGAATGCGATAGCATCCCTCGCAAGCCCAACCCGGCGGGCCTGCTCCGAACCATCGACGAGCTGGGAAGCACCCCGGAGCGCACGGCCTACCTGGGAGATAGCCCTAACGACATCCTCGTCGCGCATCGTGCAGGCGCGTGCGGAATCGGCGTTTCGTGGGGGTACCACACCCCGCAGGAAATGCGCGACACCGGTGCCGACATCATGTTGAAACAGTTCTCCGACCTGCTGGAATACGCACCCGAAATGTAAGGCTGGCAGATTTTCCGCCGACAAACGAAGCGCCCGACAAGCATTGCCTTGTCGGGCGCTTCGTTCTTGCAGTAAAAACCGTCTAGGCTTCGGATTCGTAGCCGTTGGGGTTTTGCGACTGCCAGCGCCAGCTGTCGGCGCACATGCGGTCGAGGTCGTACTCGGCCATCCAGCCCAGCTCCTCGCGCGCCTTGTCACATGCCGCATAGTTCGTAGCGATGTCGCCCGCGCGGCGCGGCTTAATCTCATAGGGAATCTTCTTGCCGCAGGCGCGCTCAAACGCGTGGATCACGTCGAGAACGCTTGAGCCCTTGCCCGTGCCCAGGTTGAAGATGCCGACGCCGCGACGCGTGCCGTCGGGCGCGGCTTCGCCCTGGATGGAGCCCAGGCCGCGCGGCTCGCCCGTGCCGACCTTGCCGCCCATCCAATCGAGCGCCGCCACATGCCCGCGCGCCAGGTCGACCACATGGATGTAGTCGCGCACGCCGGTGCCGTCGGGCGTGGGATAGTCATCGCCGAACACGCCGACCGCGGCGAGCTTGCCCACCGCAACC
>CAKTSW010000006.1 GCA_934613165.1 uncultured Ellagibacter sp. | reverse complement strand
ACAGCGTTCACTGCGCTCGATGCGGAGCTGGTGATCTCACTTACATCCTCGAGAATCTGGTCGAGACGCATGACTTCGAGATTCGCTGCGTCAACGGTAAGCGACACGCGATCGACGAGCGGGTCGACCTTGTCGCACACAGGTTCGAGGGAGGCCGTGATCTTCTCGACATGCTCAAGCGTCGGCTCAATCTGCTTCTGCACGCTCGACACCGTTTCGCGCGTCTTGCGAACCGTCACGACGAGCTCGACGACGAACCAGATAAGAGCGATACCGACCACCACATAGACGACCGGAAGGACCAGGTTGACAATCTCGAAGAAATCCATCTGCGCCTCCTCTTGTTTCCAAAGCGATTACTATAGCACGGTACCTTCGATTCTAGCGTCGCCACAAGGCGTTTTCACCCCTCGTCCATAGCCGTCACCGCGCGGTTACTCGTCGTTTTGCGGGGCGTTTGGGCCAGGTGCGCACGAATCCGCGCGGTCGCGCGCGGCCGCGTCGGCACGATACGCCTCCCAGCCCCGCTCGCTCGGTTTGTAAAAGCAGCCCCTTTCCAAGCCGTCGGGCAAGTAACGCTGATCGACCCACCCGCCCGGATAGTCGTGAGGATATTTGTAGGTTCCGTAGTTTTCAGAGCCAGGACGATGCCGATCGCGCAGGTAGTCGGGCACTTTTCGCGCCGGACCATGGCGCACCTCGGCAAGCGCGGCGTCGATTCCCGCCTCGGCCGCATTGCTTTTCGGCGCAAGGGCGATATAGATGGCGGCCTGGGCCAGGTTGATTCGGCACTCGGGGTACCCGATGACCTCGGCCGACTTGAACGCGGCTTCAGCAATGAGAAGAGCCTGCGGATCGGCGTTGCCAACATCTTCGGAGGCATGAATCATCATGCGGCGCGCGATGTACTTCGGATCCTCCCCACCGTCGATCATGCGGGCAAGCCAATAGAGCGCCGCGTCGGGATCGCTGCCGCGCATGGACTTGATGAACGCGGAAATGACGTCGTAGTGCATGTCCTTGTTCTTGTCGTAGGCGAGCGCCCGATGCGGGGTCGCCTTGCGCACGACATCGGCGGTGATGAGGGCCGGCTTGTCGGGCGTGCCCGGTTTCACCATCTGCGAGGCGAGTTCGAGCGTGGTGAGGGACGCGCGTCCATCGCCGCCGGCAAGCAGCACGATGGCCGAAAGCGCGTCGTCCGCAAGCGCGAAACGCCCGCCCAGCCCCCGATCGTCGACAAGCGCGTTGTTCACAAGCTGCGCGATCTCGTCGTCGGAAAGGGAATGAAGCTCCACCACGCGCGACCGGCTGATGAGCGCCGAGTTCACTTCGAAGAAGGGGTTTTCCGTCGTTGCGCCGACGAGGACGAGGATGCGGTTCTCGACCGCGTGGAGCAGCGCGTCTTGTTGGCTGCGGTTGAAACGATGGATCTCGTCGACGAACAGGATGGTTCGCAAACCCTGCATGGTCAGGCGCTTTTCAGCTGCGTCGATTTCCCGGCGCAAATCGGAAACAGTGCCGCCGATGGCCGACACCTCCACGAACGTCGACTTCGTGTGCTCGGCGATGACGTGGGCAAGCGAGGTTTTCCCCGTTCCAGCGGGGCCGTAGAGGATGACCGAGCTGAGCGTGTCCCTCTCGATGGCGGCGCGCAGCCAACTTCCCTCGCCCACGGCTTCGGTTTGCCCCACCACTTCGTCAAGCATGCGGGGGCGCATGCGCACGGCGAGCGGAGCCACTTCGGCGCGGCGCTCGTCTTCCATTGCTGTAAACAAAGTATCCATAGCGCGTATGATAACATGCGAACGTTTGTTTGCCTATCCACCTTGGGAAAATAGGCTGGAAAAGAGGAGGCCCGCCGGAGAGGGGAGCTCGGGCGGGCCACAAGGAGGGGATTGAGCGGCCGGTACGTTGGCCGCACCTGCTAGTTAAAGCAGAGCAAGCTGTGAGGAGGGGAACCTTTTCGCTTGCTGATACGAAGTATAGAAGACGACCTTGAAGCGCATATGTTAGAGACGTGGTCATCTTATGAATCGACCTGCGCTTTTGTTACAAGTTCGTTTCAGATAACCTTGCAGTCGGACCAGGTCTGCACCGCGAACCCGGCTGCGCTACCAAGACCGCATGCGAAGCATTCCGACTTGGCGGCGCTCGCGGTCGTTGCCGCCAAGGCCCCTACTTCGCGAGGTTGCGCGATGCGATAGGGCACACGCTCGGCGTACGACGGAAGAACCGCGCAAGAAAGCTCACGCCCGAGAGCGCGAGCGCGACGCCAAGACCGAAATAGAAGAACGCAATGAACCAGTCGGGCACGATGCCCGACATGCGCAATGCGATGCCGCCGCTCATCATGATCGCCATCATGATGTAACCCGCAGCGTCGAAGAACTTCCAGAACGACGCCCGCTCCCCCGGCAAGCCCGCGATGCGCTCCGAATGCTTGCGCACCATCTTCGAGAAGATGAACGCATGGAACAGCGAGAAAATGACGGCCGAACCCGCAACGAGCAGCAAAACGAATTGCCATGCGAATGCGCTTACAACCTGGCTATATGCCTGAAATCCAATGAGCGCGATATTGAATCCGGCGGCGAACCACACGATTCCCGCGATAAGCAGAAGCTTATCTTTCGACACCTTGAGCATGAGAAACTTCCTTCGTTTCGCCTCGTCTTTCCTCATGCAGGATATGCCTGCCACAGCCCAGCGCCGTTCAACATGAACAATGTTCATGTTGATAACACACGCAAGCTAAGGCTAACTTATTACCGGAGGACAACGTGCAGAAACCTTTCAAGTCCATCGATGAACAGATAGACCTGCTTGCCTCACGGGGCATCGAAATCGACACGGACGCTGAATCGATACTGATGAGGAACGGATACTATCCGATCGTTAATGGATACAAGGAGCAATTCATCGACCGAAAAGCGACGGCGAATTGCGGCGACGACAGATTGACACTGCTCCAAAACATGTAGTAGCGCATGGAGGTGGAGATGTTCGTTTGATTACCAGTCAGATTGACACTGCTCCAAAACGGAACTTTCGCGCGAACGGAAACGCTTCCGTTTGATTACCAGTCAGATTGACACTGCTCCAAAACTCCACGACGGTTGCCGCGTCCACGTGCAGCGTTTGATTACCAGTCAGATTGACACTGCTCCAAAACTTCTTGTAATTCGAACTGTCCTCCGAATACGTTTGATTACCAGTCAGATTGACACTGCTCCAAAACAAGCGCGTTCAGTCGTTCGCGTTCGACTCGGTTTGATTACCAGTCAGATTGACACTGCTCCAAAACCATTGAAGCAAGTTCCCCCACTGCGAAGGGGACGGGCAACCCGACCAGATACGTTTTCAATATTCAAGAAACTGCAGGTCAACAATCATTTTCCGTCCATAATCATACACTACTTCGTCGCGCTTATTCTCGAGAAGCAAAACCTTCATCTTCGAATAAAAAACGTGCTCGAAAAGCGCTTCGACCTCGCTTTTCGTCAAAAAAGTCTTAAGATTCACAAAGACGATGACTTTTTTGCAACCTGCGTCAAAAGCCAAAGAAAGAAAGTTCAACAGACTGTCAAGGAGCGATTCGTCGGAGCGAAATCCGACTCCGAAGCCCCTGAATTTCAGGTAGCGCTTCAAATCCCATTCTAACGCGAAACCATAATCGGAATTCATCCCAAAGCCCAGTTGAAGCAACTTTTCTGACAGCGAAGAATCCATTGACTCGACGGCCCGCCGCAAATCCTCATCTTCAAGAAATTCCCGCTCGACGCGCTTTAGCACCTCGCCCATAAGCAACCGCTCATCCCATGGCAGATTCAACGCATCGGGCACAACAAGCAAGGCCGACGACGGCTTCACCTCGGCATCGTCCTCCCAAAGCGTAAACGGCTCAACCGCCTCCCGCCCCTGAAGCGAAACTATCGAACGCGCGACCCTCGCGAACAGCGCCTCGTTTTCCACTTGGAGCGTCGTCACGAGTCCTGGCACGATTTCGATTGGGTTTTCCAACCCGGTTAGCACAAGCTTCATAGAATCAAAAGCTCTTCCATGGTGTCAATCTCGTCGTAGCTCGGTCGGTCTCCCGTAATGTATTCCATGGTCGCGAACTGACTTTCGGTCACTTTAAGAATCTGCACCAACCCCGCAGGAGGTCGATGTTTTCGAACCCGAGAAACCGCACTGCCAGCTGCCGCATCGTTCACGACAAGCTTCGCGTACACCGATTCTTGTAAAGGGAGAAACCCATCCTTCAGTAGAAACTTCCTGAACAGGCGATAATCCTTCCGCTGCTTCGCCGTGACAACCGGTAGATCGAAAAACAGTACGAGCCGCATGTATCGAACCCTCGCCTTCTCGTTCATAACACATCGAATGCTTCGATTTCATCGACCGATAAGCGTTTGTTCAACGCGCAGAGACAGTCCCGCACATACAACCCTATGACCGATCCCACGCGATATCGGCCAGCTCGGTACGGAATAGACTGATTGAGCATGTCGATGAGCAGATATTTCTCTTGTTTGCCGAACTCACCGTCGACGTTGTCGAACACAAGACGATCGACGATAGGGCGAAAGGGTTCCATAAAGTCGCAACTCAGGTTGAACTGATTGAATTCATTGCGGTGGCAAATACCGCACTGGGTAAGGTAACCTCGCGCCACGATTTCACGGCTAACCGCGGAAAGAAGGATGCCGTAACCATAATTGAGCGCCGCGTTGATCGGCGTGTCATCATCGCGCGAAAAACCTTGCCCGAACAGCGCCTGGAAGTAGACGCGCGCCGCATGAGCCTCTCGATTCGTCGTGTCGCCCGAACGAACTTCGGGGACCAGATGCGCAAGAATATCGCCTTCCGCCTCGCATGCTCGCGCGCTGAGAACCCTGCTTTGATGGGCGATTTTGTCCTTCACCACACGCTGCCACACGCGCTTCTTGATAGGCTCTCCCCATTCGAGCTGTTCGCTGATTCGCTTGCTCGTGTTATGAGAGCCATAAAGCGGCAGGTAGTGGCCGATGGGATTGCATTTTTCGTCGGCCACTACGAATGATATCTTTTCCTTGGCAAGCTCCGAGAGCAGATAGGCGCTGATATAGACCTGGTTCGTCTGCAACACGATGGACGTTATCTCGGAAAGGTGGACCTTCGTCGTATCGTCTTCCTTGCGCACCACCAGATAGCCTCCCTTATAGGAGAGCTTGCAGGGGCTCGCAATGACGATATTCCTAAAGGCCAACGCGCGTCCTCCGTTCGAACATGCCCGTCTCCGACTGGTCAATGATGTAGAAGTCTGCATCGGGGTCGTTGAGGAGTTTACTGAACGACAGATTCATTGAACCCGAGTATTTCGATCCCCCAACCTTTACAAGATCAACCATATTTGTCATCCCATTAACCAACGAAATAATGCGAAGCAGGTGTTCCGTTTGATCATCGGCGTCGAGTTCCGCGAAATGTGCTTTGACGACATCTAGTTTGACCAAATCGAGCAACCGAGACGAATATCGCCTAAAACAAATAATGTTATTCAAAAGATCGGAAGGACGCATAGTACACTGGGAATGATCGCTTGGATGCCCCTCTTTCTTCGAAATATATTGTTCGAGCATAGCGATTTCCTCGGAAGAGAATGCAATTTCCGTCGCGTTCCGTACTTCCCTCTTCCCCGTAATGAAGAATCTCTCTCCATCAATCTCCACCAGCTGCTTCTTCAAGACCTTCGCGCGCTGAATGCGGACAAACTCGAGTTTCTCGCCTTCTGCCTGTTCGCGCGCGTATTTCTCAAGCGCTCCTTCTTCGCTGGCAATTCGCGACGCCAGCCACACGGGAACCTGCGAGAAGCGGAACGCGGGGCGTCCCTTCTTGTCACGCGCCTCGTAAATGAAGAAGTACGCGAACTGTTGTCTCGAATATCCACCGTAAGTCGCCACATCCAGATCGCCCTTCAGACGCAACGAAAGCTTGCCGCCCATCTTCGGGTCACGCGGGGAATAAATGGTCGCATCCCAAAACGCACCCGAATCCTCCATGGGCATGCGCGTGATGTGGCACTGGCGGTAGTTCAGCGCGCGACGGATGCCTTCAACTTCTTCAGCGCCTTCCCACAGTTCACCGGTTTCAGTGTCGACGAATGAACTCATGAACCGCCCGACGACAAAGCCGCTCGTGCCCGGCGCGCAATGCGTCTTTTTGAACTCCTCCGCCTGCTCCTGCACGTATTTACGCATCGCTCGCGTGTAACGAATGGGTTGGTCGTACATGTCCGGATACCATTTTCGAATGAAAAGCCCCACCCTACATGCCAAGAATGCGTCGTGCGCATGATGGAAATCGTTCGCCTCGCGGCACTTCACAAGGCCCGCCGCTTCGCGCAGGTTGTGCGACATGCTCGCCTTCACCGGCGTGATCTTCGTATCCGGATATTTCGCCGCGAGCAACGATTGAGTCAGCTTCACCGTCTGGCTCGTCTCCACCAGCTGACGCGCGATGAATCCGCGCATAGCGTTCTCGCCGATGCTCGAGCGCATAAGATTGTTGAATTTCTTGTCGCCAATGAGCTTCGCATCGTGCAAGCTGCGCCAATAGCCTGCCATATTGCGACGAATCCCCTCATCAAGCAGCATGGAATCCGTCTTGCGCTGATTGCACTCGCGAAGCACGAGCGCTTTGTTCTCGAAGCTGTCGTCCTTGATGTAAGCGCGCGGGATAATATGGTCGACCTCATAAAGCCCCGCGTTCGAAAGCTGATTAATATCGATCGGCTTGCCCGAGTACATGCACTTACCGCGCTGCATGAAGTACAGCGTGAGACGTTCGTCCAAGTCGGCCGGATTCGCCGCCTGAATCTCCTTCCAGATTTGCGGGTCGTCCTTCTTGATATCCGCAAGCGCCTCTTTCAGCTGGTCGTAGCGGCGCGTAGTGCGGCGTCCTTTCTTGCCCATCTCGTCGTCGCGCGTAACCTCGATGAACACGTTTGCCGGGGTATGCCCGGCGATATGCGCGATCTCATCGACGATGCGAATCGCCTGGTTCAGGCTGCGGCGAATCGCAGGCGACCCGGGAAGATCGTTCACGCCCAAAGCGCTTCCCGCCTCGGCGAAGTACGCACGGTTGAACGCATCGATTTTCTTCTGGAAGCCCAAGTCGTCATCATGCAGGATTTCCATAAGCACCATGGTGCGCCCACGCCGCACATCGGCATTCGGGTCGCCTTCGCGTAGCACGTCCATAATCGATTTCTCGCCCAACTGGGTATCGACCTTAAGGCCAGTGAGGAAACGCCTCGACAGACGGCCCCATCCAGTAAATCGTTTCTTGCAGATCTTCTTGATCTGCTCGGCGCTCAGACGACCTTCGCCCGCATCGCCGTATTTCTCCTGCAGCTTTTCCTTCAGAATCGATCGGTCCTCGAACAACGTGCTCCAAAGGATGATTTCCTCCACCATCGGCACATCCGCTTCCGCGATTTCACCGACACCGAAGATATCTTTCGCGAAGAAGATGTACGAGCCGAGCTTCGATTCCAAACCCGTTTCATTCTGCCCACCCGATACCTTCGGCGAATGGGTATATCCGTTTCTCACGAGCCAATCGGCGATCTTTTTGTTCGAAACGGTGCGCGTCTTGCGGAACAAATCGCGCATCATCCCCCGGCGCTGCTCAGTGTCGAAGCGTTGCTCGTCATCGCCGTCGGAGGTCCAGCGCATGCCGTTCAGTTCGTTCAACATGCAGAATTCCTCGTAAAGAAGCGAGCATTTCGGCAACACGTCTTCACCCTGCAAGTACGTGCACGTACCAGTCATGCGCGTGATGAACTTTTCGGCGCTTGCGCCCTTGTCGATAACGCTTTCACAGTTCCATGGCGTAAGTGCAACACCTTCAGTTCCCGGTTTGCGTTCCGCCCACGCGAAACGGGGCTTGCCATGCGCGTCGGTTCGCGCGTTGCGCTGCGTCAGCGGGCCCACGTAATACGGAATGCGGAACTTCACCAACGACAGAAGTTTCTCCTTTTCATCGACGAGTACCGGGTAAAAGCGACCCTGATTGTCGATGATCGCCTCCATTTCTTCTAAGTGCAGTTGGTAGCAGATACTCCCGTTGTCGCTCGTTTTCAAGCGGCGCAAGAAACGCTGGTCGTCGAATGCATCCATCATGGCTTCGTGGCGCTCATCACCTTCGGCGCCCGTGCCCTTGAATAGGTTTTTCACCTGCTTGGCGAAGTCGTCATACGAAACTTTGCCCATGTTATAACCCGTGTAGTTCCGCGCTTCCTTGGCGGCGAACATGTCGTAGCCGCTCTTGTCCTCGTAGAGGGCACCACGGAAGAACTCGCCATATGAGCCAGGCGCATAGTCGCGAACCAGCGACTTCAAGGTTCTCAAGTCGCGGGCATACTGATCGTACTTCGCCACCATATTGGCCGAGATGCTCTCGCCCGGGGCATATGACAACAACCCCTGAAGAACATAGGCCGAATGCACTTTTCGAAGCGACTCGAAAAGCTCTTTGCCCTCGTCGGGACATGCCTCGAGAAGCACCTCCGACGCCTCATCGTCCGAAAGCGATATTTTCGTTCCCTCGGAAGCAAAATCGCCGAATACATCCTTGAATTCGGCTTTCAGGCCGACCATAGAATTGGCGAGCGCTTTCTTGAGCTTTTTGTCGGCTGCTTTGTCGCCATCCCCGAACGAAACCGGGAGCAGATCGACGAGTTCCGCCGCACGCTCCGACGGCCGCGCGCCCTTCGCGATAAGCGTGGCAACGATATCGTTTTGCTTGAGCGCTCCACATTCGCCTTCTTGCCCTTCAACCCATTCCTCCAGTGAGCGGCAAAGCTCCTTGACAGCCTTGTCCGGGTTGGCGTTCTTCGAGGAGAGATTTCTCTGGTCTTCGCGCAAAAAGTTGCCGCGATGTTTCACGATGTTGTGAAACGCCAGGTAGATAAGGCGAATGTCCGCCTGCTCATCGGTTTTCATAAGCCAAGTGCGCAGGTGGTAAATAGTCGGGAACTTGTTGTAGTAATCGACTTCGGTGAAATCGCTGTCGTTGAATAGCGGCCAGCGATAGTTAGAGGTCGTCTTGTTCGGGTCGTTATCCACCAACCGAGATTGACGAAGACGAAGAAAGAAATCGGGGTCGACATGTTCGATTTCTTCTTGCAGCAGACCTTGAAGCAGATCAAGACGCCAACGACGACGCACATAGCGCCTTCGCTGGCCGCGAGGAGTACGAGCTTCGGCGGCGGTTTGAGCACTGTCGAACAAACGGCTACCCCACGTCGGCTGCTTCTTGAAATGAAGCAAGTTGCCGTCTTCGTCTGTCACCGCCCAGCCAACCGATCCCGTCCCCATATCGAGACCGATGCTGTAGTCGCCCTTGAAATTCCGCAAATTCACGCCAACCACCCTTTCGGCTTATGGTACAGTGACGTCGTCTCCGATTACCAGTCGGATCGACACTGCGAGTCAAAATACGGCTTTGCCAAAAATGCCTGTTCTGCAGGCGCCACGTAGGTGGCAATCTGACTTGCCGAAAGCCCCATACGCTGGGGCTTTCTTTATCTTACGGTATTTTCAAGAGGCTTGCTGTTGCTGTGAGCTAATTATATTAGCAGGCGAATAGATTCGGATACGCGAGGGCGTTTTTCTTGTTGGAGAGCCGCGGCGCGAAGCATTCGCCCCCTAAAGCAAACCGAAATCGATACTCGCCCGTTGCCTCGCATTCCTCAACAGGCAAGCCCTTCTCGAACGTTCGAAGGCCTTCTTGCCAGCAAACCGTTTATTGATTAGGTTGCTCGCAAACTGCAACCGGCGATGCGCGACGCGGGTGCATCGCGCATCGTACATCGCTGGCCCGGCGCGCCGTTCTGATTAAATAAGCGACCCGCCGCAGCTTGAGCCGGCGCCGGCGGCGCAGCTGTAGCACACCGGGTTCGTGCGCACTTCGCGCGACGGCAAAGGCGCGTCCACTATGTCGGCCACCGTCGCATCGCGCCCGTCGATCCGGATGGGCATTTCCAGCACATGGTTGCACTCGCAGTCGTACAGGCGGCCGTCGTAGTCGACGTTCACCTGGTCGCGGCACATGATCTTCCCCACCGCAAACGCGTTGAAGTTGTCGTGCAGAAGCTTCAGATAGTCTTCCGTCAGGCCCGCATCGGCCAAATCCATCGCGAACCGCCCCAACGGGAAGTTGTTGAACGCGTAGAGCTCGTTGAAGTCAATACCCTGCTGCTCGGTCAGCTTCACGCGATACGCGTCGGCCAGAAGCGCTTGCGGCGGCGGAAGGAACGGCCCCGCCACGTTGTACACGATTTCGAGCTTCGGCCCGCCTTCGCGCCCGTAGCCCAGCTCGTTGAGCTTGCGGATGTTCGCCACCGCACGCTCGAACACGCCGCGACCGCGCTGTGCATCGGCGTTCTCCGCGTCGAAGTACGGCAACGACACGCACACGTCGGCGCCCACCTCGGCGAACACGCGCAGGAAATGCTCGTATTCGGGCTTGCTCTCAAGCGTCAGGTTCGTGCGTACGATCACCTTGTCGGCTACCTTCGCACCCTCGCGCAAGAACCACTCGCAGTCAGGGTGCATCTCGGGCGAACCGCCCGTCACGTCGAGCGTCTTGTAGCCGCCCGCGACGAATGCCCGAAGTACCTGTTCCATCGTCTCGCGCGACATGGACTGCGTGTTCTTGGGCCCGCATTCCAGATAGCAATGACGGCACGCCAGATTGCACGCGTACGTGACGTTGACCTGCATCGTCGTTAGCTGTTCGTTCGCCTGGAGCACCTCGGGCAAATTCACGCGGTCGTAGAACGACGGGATGCCGGCGCGTTCGCATGCGGCATCCAGATACGCAAGGTCGACCTTCTGCTTGCCGCGGCGAAGCTCCAGCGCCTGCTGGGCGCGCTGAAGGTCGAACGGCCCGCGATGCGCGCCGCGCGGCGTGATGCGGAAGTATTTCCCGTAGCGCGATTGCTCGAGCATGCACGCCATATTGCCGCTCACCGCGTAGTCGCGTCCCTTGATGAAGCGCAGCTCGTCGGTGAAATCGAAATAGCGCGGCATCTCGGGCATGCCGCCCTCGTAGCGCGCCACCTGGCCGTAATTCTCCTCAGCGTCTTCGAGGCCCTCCGCCTTGATGGCGCGCACCGTGCGGGACGTGAACGACGTGAACCCGAGCTTCGTCTCGAGGGCCAAGTCGGACACGTGGATATCGTCGATCACGGTGAAGACGTAGCTTGCCCAACCGTGCCGCGCCATCATGCGGCGGAAGTCGTCGATGTAAAGCGCGCCGCCCAAGCACTCGCCGCGCAGCACCGGGTCGCGCCGCAGCTCGTCGGACATGCGGCGATCGCAGAACACGTCGGAGAAGTACAGTTCGCCGCCGGGCTTCAGCACGCGGTAGATCTCGGAAAACACCTGGTCCTTGAACGGAGAGAGGTTGATAACGCAGTTCGACACGACCAAGTCGACCGTGCCGTCTTCGATGCCGAGCGACTCCAAATCCTCGATGTAGCCGGCCTTGAATTCCACGTTGGAACGCTCGAAGCCGAACTTCGCGGCCTGTTCGTCCTGGTACTTCTCGGCGACGGCGAGCTGTTCGGGCGTCATGTCGACGCCGATGACGCGCCCCGTCGGGCCGACGAGCTTCGAAAGCACGTACACATCGCGCCCCGTGCCGCAGCCCAGATCGACCACCGTGGCGCCTTCGAGCGCCGGCGGGATGGGGGAACCGCACCCATAGAATCGCTCGACGATCTCGTCGGCGATGTCGGGCATCACGTCGAGCACGTACCTCGGCGGCCGCTCGGTCGAGCAGCAGCACGCATTCGTCTTCAGGTCGTCGGACCCGCCAAGCGTCTTGCCGTAATACTCACGCACCTGAGCGCGAATGTCTGTCTTCTCGTCTGCCATATAACCCCTCTAGAACCACGAAATCGCAGGTAGAATCCACTATTTATAGAGCGATAAGCCACGCCCCAAGCGAGAGTGTCGGCGGTGTTCACAAAGCGAGTTCCGCACGAGCCGAACAGCCCAGTGGGCTGTTCGCGCGAGCAGGACTGCCGAGCGACTGAACAGTGCCGACACTCTCGCGCAACCTGGGATGGATTATCTCCCCTCGTCGGCCATGCCGAAGCATTCGGTGAAGAACACTTGGCAGTCCAGGTCGTACTTGTCGCACACCTCGTCGAGCGCGTCGTCCATGATGCGGGCGAGCGGGCGCGATTCGCACACGGCGCGCGCGTTGATGATCATGCGCATGTTCTTGTGGTCGCGCAGGAACTGCTGCGCATACTCAATATCGTAGTCGACGCCGATGAGCGACGCCTTGTTGAAGTCGCCGTTGCCCGAGGTGGCGAAAGTCTTCAGATGCGGCACGTTGCGCTTCTTCTCGATGAGCCCCATGCGGATGCCCTCGATCAAGTCGTCGACGACGGCGTTGCAGTCGATCTTGCTTTCGTCCTTCGTCTTCAGATAGAGACGGCGGTTGTACCAGGTGAGCTTCGCCTCGGCATCGGCGAACTCCTGATTGTTTCGCACCGAGAAGTTCTTGAGCTCGGTCGTGTGCGTGGTGAGGTATTCGGCAAGCTCGGGGATGCCCGTCTTGTCGCGCGCCGAGATCTTCATCGCAGGGATGTCGGGGCACGCCTCATGCAAAAAGCCCATGTAGCGCTCAACCGTCTCGTCGTCGAGCAGGTCAATCTTGTTAAGCACGATGAGGTCGGCTTCCTCGAGCTGCAG
This sequence comes from uncultured Ellagibacter sp., assembly GCA_934613165.1. GTDB lineage: Bacteria > Actinomycetota > Coriobacteriia > Coriobacteriales > Eggerthellaceae > Ellagibacter. Next base: position 3,957 of record CAKTSW010000006.1, on the reverse strand, counting down.
TTTCAGCAGGTAGACGAGCTCTTCGGGAAGGTTGATGTCGGCATGCTCGGGCATGATCATGCGCAGGCGCTCCGGGTCGACGAGCACGGTGAACGGCGAGAGGATGAACTCGTCGGCGTTGTTGTCGTGCAGCGTGTGGTACACGTGGTCGAGCGCGCCGACCCCGCAGCCGGGGATGTCGCTCATGACGAACGTGGCGCCTTCCTTGTCGCGCAAACGGCGGATCTGGTCGGTCGTGTTGTCCATCTGATAGCAGATGCAGTCGTTGCCGATTTCGGCCACCGTGCAGCCCGACGTCTGCGTCAGGCTCGTGTCGACCAGGTTCGCACCCAGGTCGTTCGCGATGATGGCGGTCTTGCCGATGTTGCGGTCCATGTATTCCGCAAGCGCGATCATGGTCGTGGTCTTACCCGCGCCCAGAAAGCCGCTCATAACCATGAAGCGGATCTTATCCACGTGATTCTCCTTTTCACGAAAAGGGGCCGCCAACGCCTGCGGCCCCGCACAATTCAGTCTATTCTACCAGCGTTAGCAGCAGGAAACGCGCACAGGCTGGTCGTCTTCGTCGACGACGCCGTCGAAATCGGGAGCGACCTTGATGATATGATCGCCGTGGGTGTCGCCCACATGACGGTCGCGGCTGCCCTTGTATTCGAACACCGATGCGTAACGCCCGCCGAATTCAGGGATGACCAGGCTCGACACGTTGTTGCACACGTGGCATTCCTTGCCCACAGGGAACTTGATGTCCTTGTCGAATAGGAAGTAGTCGGGGTAATCGGGCAGCCCGCCCTTGTAAGCGACGAACTCGCCGTAGTCCTCGCACACGTCGGAGGTGTACGGGGTGTTCACCAGGCGGCTCGTGATCGTCGCGAACGCGGTGTTCGGGAAGAGCTCCGCTTCCTTGTCGCTCACGGGCGCCTTGTTGGTGATGAGGAAACGCGGGTCGTTGAAGCCGAGCTGCTGCACCACGCGGCGGAAGTCGTTGATGTACATGGCACCGCCCAAGCGGAGCGCGACCTTGTCGATGTCGTCGGAGATCTCGGTTTCCATGCGGCGGTCGGCGAACACGTCGGTGAAGTACCATTCGCCGCCCTCCTTCAGGATGCGCTGCACCTCGCGCACGTACTGCGCCTTGTCGGGCGACAGGTTGAAAGTGCAGTTGGAGATGACGACGTCGACCGATCCGTCGGGGATGAACGACAGGTCTTCGGGGCAGCCCTGGTGGAACTCGACGTTCGGTTCGTCGTAGCCGAACTGCTTCATCTCCTTCGCCAGGTACTTCTCGCCGATGTACATGCGCTCGGCGTTCGGCTCGACGCCGATGACCTTGCCGGCAGGCCCCACGAGCTGGGCCGCCAGGTACGTGTCGCGCCCCGACCCGCAGCACAGATCGACCACCGTGCACCCCTCGAGCAACGGCGGCAGCGGCACGCCGTATTCACGCGCGGTGTTCTGAATCTCGCCGGCGATGTTGAACATGCGCTCGCGCGCCTGCCCGGGGATGGTCCCCTCCGCGTCGCGCGTGCGCGCCGTCGCAAGCGGATCGCGCGGTTCGGCGGCGGCGATCGCGTCGTAGTACGCCTGGTAGTTTCCGTCGGTCACTTTGCGGTAATACGCCTGGTAGTCCATAGGAATACTCCTTGCTCGAAAAGATGGCGCCGTTTTTGGCGTGGCGTCAATACTTGCTTTAGTCTAGCATTTTGCAACGGAATAGTGAGTACTCAAACCGAATTGAGCTGCCGAAGCATCGCGGAATCGACCCCTGCACCGGCACGTCCGGCACCGCCGTGCGGCATCTATGCTAGGCTGTGGGGCAAAAGAGCGAAGGAGCGAACATGGCGACCATCGAAGACGACCTGCGATTTCTGATAACCACGCTGCAAGACGAGCGCAAAGACACTCGCGACGAGCTTGCGACCTGCGCCGTTCCCGGCACGTTCGGCGAAGCGTGGGAGCTGTTCCGCGCGCTGTGCAACACGCGCCTGCCGATTCCCGCGAGCGCCGAATTTCTCGCGAAGCAGGACAAGCTGCTCCACGCCATCATCTCGGAAGAGGGGATCACCTACGCCGGCCTTATCCCGCCCTGCGCGAGCGACCCGAATATCGCCGTATGGAAGGGCGACATCACCACGCTCGCAGCCGACGCCATCGTGAACGCGGCGAATTCGCAGCTCCTCGGCTGCTGGGTGCCCGGGCACCACTGCATCGATAACGCCATCCACACGTTCGCAGGCGTGCAACTGCGCCTTGAATGCGCCGCCATCATGAAGGCTCAGGGGCACGAGGAGCCCACCGGGCAGGCCAAGGTGACGAACGCCTACAACCTGCCGTCGAGCCTGGTCATCCACACCGTCGGCCCCATCATCGAAGGCGGCGCGCCCACCGAGCAGCACAAGCGCCTGCTCGCAGCCTGCTACAAGAACTGCCTGGACGCCGCGGCCGAGCGGCACTGCAAGTCCATCGCCTTCTGCTGCATCTCCACCGGCGTGTTCGGGTTCCCGCAAGAAGAAGCGGCCCCCATCGCCGTCGACGCGGTGCGCACCTGGCTTCGCGAGAATTCCGAAGCCGACATGCACGTCGTCTTCGACGTGTACCTCGACGAGGACGAGAAAATCTACCGAGACATCCTGAAATAGGCTTTCGCGCGCTGCAACTTCCCGTTTTTCGGGGCGCCGTGGACAATTTCGCGCGATATGCGAGCAGCGGAAATTATTGAGTGGTAGCCGGCAAAAACCGACCTGGGGTTTTGCCGACTACCACGGCACATGAAGCGGATATAAGACCCTTGAGCCTCGCATATCGTGTGAATCTGTCCACGGCGCCGCCAAATCGAGCTCGATGCGCCTTTGCGCCTTCCGAAAGGCTGTTCCGACAGCCCCGCCGTCCGCCCCCCACTAGTTCTTGAAATCGCACCGTTCGCAGCGCGGAAGCTGCAGCGCGTCAGTGTCTTCCTTGTAGAAAAGCCCCGACCATTGGCAGATATGCTGCAAAACGGGGATCACCGACACGCCCTTCGGCGTCAGCGCGTATTCCACGCGTGGCGGAATCTCCTCGTACTGGATGCGTTGGATCAGCCTATTTTCCACCAGGTCCTTCAATGCGCCTGACAAGGCGGCATCGGTCACGTTGCTCATCTCGCTGCGGATGACGCCATAGCGAAGCGGGCCGTCGGACAGCACGCACAGGATGCGCGACTTCCACTTGCCGCCGAACACATCGAGGCCGTATTCAAGCGGACAACGAATGTCCTTCTCCGTCTTTCTTTTTCGCGGCATGGCGCCCGCCCCTTCCTTCCCGCGCGAATCGCCGAAAAGCGGCGCGGGCTCTTTTCATTCGGTGTGCTAAGAGTAATCAAGCTGCCCGCTTCAAGACAAGTTACTCATAAAAGATTGAGCGGCTCAATATTTCGCGAACGTCTTCAAATCTCGAAGTCGCGCTCGTATCTTGAGTGCCAGCTCGAGCGAAACGTTATCGCACACTATCCGCCGGAAGGACCGCATCATGACCGTGAAAGCATACCTCCAAATCACCATGACCATCCCCGAGGAAAACCGCCCCGCCGCGGTGAAGGTCTACACCGACTACCGCCAGCCTTTCCTCGACACCATCGAAGGAGCGCTCACCAAGGACCTGCTCGTCCGCGACGAGGACGTCCAGGTGCTCCACGGCTTCGACTCCGTTGAGCACGCGCAGGCCTACCTCGAAAGCGACCTGTTCAAAAACGACGTCGCGACCGGCCTTGCCCCCACGTGGAGCGCCGATCCGAGCATCGTCATCTACGCCGTGGCGTAACGGCTCGCAACCCCAGGCAGCGTTCGAGATGCACGCGCGCTGCCTGCTTGGGGGCTACCGACTTCATCGGCTCGGCAGCCCCCAAGCAGGTAAAAGCCTGCGAGGATGCGGAGAGCCGAAAAGCCCGCCGCATAGCCGATGAAAGGGGAAACTATGTTGTCC
>CAKTSW010000005.1 GCA_934613165.1 uncultured Ellagibacter sp. | reverse complement strand
GTGAACGCGAGGATGACGCTCATCACGCACAGAAGCGCCGCCGGGTAGCCGACCGAGCTCTGCAGCTTCGAGAACGAACGGCTCTCGCTTTCGTAATAGCGCCCAAGGCTGCGCAGCACGCGCTCGGTGCGGCCGGCCGCCTCGCCCACGCGCACCATTTCCACCGCGTAGGCGGGGAAAGCGCCCGAGCTTCCCATGGCAGTTGCAAGCCCCACGCCCTCGATCAGCTTGTTGTAGATCGCGTCGCACACGCCGCGGAACTGCGACGCCTCGCGATTCTCGGAGAGCATGTGAACCGCCTCGTCCGTTTGGACGCCGGCGGCGAGCATGGTCGACACGCTGCTGCAGAACGCACTGATGGCGCTGCTTTCCAATAACTTGTCTGCCATTGAATTCTCCCGGTAGCTGCTTACAATCGCTGAACATTGTCGCACAATCCGCTGGTGAAATGCCGGATAATCCCAAGGTTTCGAAAGAGACGGCCTTGGTGAGGCCCCGACGATATTCCAACGAGGCTCGGGCGAGGCCCCAATGCGGCATCCCTGCGCGCCCTATTTCCCGAAAAGTGCGTATTTCGCCGATTTCTATTTCCCGAAAAGTGCAGAAAACAGCCAATCCTATTTCCCGATTTGTGCAATAATAACCCCATCCTATTTGGCGATTTATGCAGTTGAGGTTTATCAATGCTGTCACGTAAAGTTACAAAAGAGCTGATCAAATGGAAAAACGAGTCTAAAAAAGCTTTGCTGGTTACCGGTGCCCGCCAAATCGGCAAAAGCTACGCAATCCGCGAGTTCGGAAAAAGCGCCTACGCGTGCTATTTCGAGGTGAATCTGCTGCTTGATAAGACGGCCCGGCACGCGCTTGCGAACGCCGAGAACGCAAGCGATTTCATCAATCGCATCGCGCTATTATCGGAAAACCCGCTCGTCGAAAGAAACACGCTCATATTCGTCGACGAAATTCAGGAATACCCGGAAATAGTCACCCTCATGAAGGCGCTGGTCGAGGACGGGCGCTACTCGTTCGTTTTCTCCGGCTCCATGCTGGGCACCGAGTTCAAAGGCATTTCGTCTTTTCCTGTGGGATATGTCGAGCAGATCGTTATGCGGCCGATGGATTTTGAGGAGTTTTGCTGGGCAGTTGGCATCGAGCAGCGGTTTCTCGATGAGATTCGCGAATGTTTGCGCGAAAGGCGAGCCGTTGAACCGTACCTGCACGATGTCATGATGCGGAATTATCGAGCGTATGTGGTGGCGGGCGGCATGCCCGAGGTGGTGCAAAAATACGTCGATTCGCAATACTCGCTTGCAGAAACGCGCGCGCTGCAGTCGACCCTGGTGAAGCAGTACGCGCAGGACATCGGTAAATACGCGGGTGCTCGTGCGTTCGAGGTTCGCTCGATTTTCGACCAGATTCCTGTGCAGCTGGAAGGCGATGTGCATCGCTTCAAGCTGGCGTCGCTGCGCAAGGCGGCGCGCATGGAATCGTTCCATCACGATTTTTTGTGGCTGGTCAACGCGGGCGTCGGGTTGCAAGTGCTGCAAGCGACGGAGGCGCGTTGTCCGTTGAAACGCACGGAGCAGGCGTCGAAATTCAAACTGTACGAATCGGATACGGGCATGTTGGTGTCGCGGTATCCGCAAAGCACGGCGCGCGCCATCTACCTGGACATGAAAGACCCGAATCTCGGCGGTGTGTACGAGAACGTGGTGGCGCAGGAATTAACGGCTCAGGGCGTCGAGCTGTGGTACTACCAGTCGGACGCGGTGGGGGAAGTCGATTTCCTAATGGAGGGCAAGGGCGGAAAGGTCGTCCCGGTCGAAGTGAAATCGGGCAAGAAGGTTCGCGCGCATGCCGCGCTCGATCATCTGCTTGATGTGAGGGAATACAAGATACCCGAAGCGTTGGTGCTGTCTCGCAACAACCTTTTGCAAGAAGGTCGCGTTACGTACGCGCCGTTATATATGACGTTCTGCCTGAGCGAGTTGACGGAAGCGGAGTCGGGCGACTTCTCCTTTGCTCCGATGCTGCCGTAGGGGACCGGTCATCTTCCGTATTAGAGACACTTTCGCCCTATTTGGGAGGGGGCAAGAAAGCGCGTGAAATCGTGAACAGCTGTTTGTCCGACTTGAGTCACGGAATCGATGCTGCGAACGAGCGTTACCCGCAGGCGGCCGAACGTCATGACGGAGCTGCACGTCGCAGAATGGGAAGGCTCGGCGTTTAGGTAGCGGCGAATATCGCGGGGTCGCACGCTTTTGGATTCTGCCGCGGCCCAAGTTCCATCCCCCTAATACACGAAGCGGTCGGTGTAGTCTTTCCCGTCGCCCACGTTGCCGCTGTTGCCGTCCGAGCTTGCGGCGAACGTCAAATCGACGCGCGACCAGGTGTTGGGGGTCACGCTGAACTGCGCGCTCTTCCACGTGCCGTCGACATACACCATGATCCACGCGTGGTAGATGCCGTTCGGCGACACGTACCCGGTGACGATTTTGGCGGGAATCCCCTGGCTGCGAAGCATCGCGGCCCCTAGGCTCGCGTAGTCGAAGCAGATTCCCGTGCCCGACGAAAGCGTGTCGTCGGGGTTCGGCACGTAGCCCGACGAATCCTTCAGCTGCGCGGCCTTGTCGTCGTCGTACGTCACGTTGTCCACCACGTATTCGCAGATGGCGCGCACGGCCTCGCCCTGGTTGGACGCGTTCGCCACAAGCTCACGCGCCTTGGCGACGCACGCGCTGTCGGCGTCGTAGTCACAGTACACGTTGGGGCGCAGAAACGGCGCGAACTCGGAAGCCAGCTCCACGTCGGAGGTGGTGCTGAACAGCTCGACGTAGTTAGACCCCGAAGTGTTCTGCATCACGCGGAAGGTGTAGGAACCGTTGCCGAAAGAAAGCGGGCACACGATCGCGCTGCCGTCTTGCGGCAGGTCGTAGTTGTAGCTTGCCTGCCCGCTTGCGACCTGGAACTTCAGGCGCGACGTTGCCTGCGCGCTCACCGCGACGTATCCGTCGGAGGCGTGCGAAACGTCTATCGAGGCCCCGTTGCCGCTCACCGCGGCGCCCGCGTCGAAGGCGGCGTCGGCGATGGACGTCGTCTCTTCGAAGGAAGCCCCGCTCGTCTCGTCGGTTTGGCCCGATCCCGCGCATCCTGCAAGCGCCGCAAGGGCGAGCGCCGCCAGCACGGCGAGAAACGCCGCTTTAAGACTTGGTGGTTTGTCGGGACTTTTGGCCATCTCGTGCAAGTATAGCCGTGCGCAGCCCCGCTACGCCCGGCGCTCTCAAAACGCGTCCTTTTCGCTTAACCCATCGAATCCGAACGGACTGCGACGTCTCGGGCGGTGAAATTCGCGGGCGCTTCTTGTCGCCCGGGTCGACGACGGCTCGCTAGGAAGGCTGGCTTACGGACGCAGCGCGGTGATGGGGAAAACGTAGACGTCGTGTTCGGCGTCGTGGCGGCAGAAAGGCGACGTCGCGGTGACGACGGCCGAAAATGCGGGTTCCGGGTTGCGCGCAGCGGGATTGGACGCGACCTTCTGAAGTGGGCATACTTTATTTTCGAGGAAAACTATACTGCATTTTCGAGGAATGTCATCAGCGATTTTCGAGGAAGATGAAGCGCGGCTTTTCAAGTTGCGTCTGTCGGGCTTCGCAGGTGTTTGCCGGCATTCCTGCAAGCGCGAAGGGACACCCAGGGCGGAATCGATGCCCGTCTCGGGCGATTGCTTAACGTGTACACTCGCCTTTCCGTTCGCTCCCTTGTCAATGCTTGCGCGAGGATAGCCCGTTTGCCGAAAGTGACCTGGGGAAACGTCTTTTAAATAATCGTAGAAATTCTGCGTACGAAGCAGCAGGAAACGAAGAATCTGTAGTAAAATGTTTCATTAAGAATATCAAGGTGGCCGTATTGTCTCAAAAAGCAGTACCCAGCCATCTGAAAAAGACGCTTTGACGTCGGAAAACGTAATTGGCAACCGCTAGGACGAGAACGGTTGATGGAGTGATGGGTATGAGCAACGTTACGAACGCGAAGACGGCGAAAAGCCTGACCGACCGCACGTCGCTGGGGAACAAAGCCATTTCGGTGGCGCTGTCCGTGGTGCTTCTGGGCTTTGGCTGGCCGACGACCAGCCTTTCCAAGGCATACGCGGAAGATGCGGCAGACGAAACGGCCCAGGTCGAAAGCGCGGCGGCAACCGACCAGCCGGCTGCCGATACCGCCGTCGAGGCACCGGCAGCGTCCGATGACTCGACAACGCAGCCTGCGACGAGCACTGATTCCGATTCTTCGACGGCGGACGGCACTGCGTCTGCGGAAATCGATGCGGACGCGACCTCCGGTTCGGGCGCACCGGCCGCTTCCGGAACGACCGAGGCCGCAACTCAGCCCGAGGCCTCGACGGGAGACGACGGCACGGCTTTGGTTTCGCTGTCGCTCGGCAATGCATCCATCGAGTACAACAACCAGACTATTGCCCTTCCTTCGCGAAGCGTTACCGTTCCCAGCACGGAAGACTTCGAGTTCACCGTTTCCCCAGACACGGGCTATGAGGTTGTGAAGGTCAAGGAAAAGGCGAAGGGTGCGGCGTCCGACGTCGAGCTTACCGCCGACGCGTCCGACGTTTACGCGGTTTCCGCCGCCGACGTGAAGACCGGCATCACCGTTTCGATCGAAACGAAGAAGGCCGCGACCAGCGAGGCGGCGGGCGATGAGGGCGCCTCTTCTAACGACGCTGCGGATGCCGACAATGCAACGGGCGAAGTGAAGAACCCCGAAGCCAGCGAAATCGACAAGGACACGGTTATCGAAAAGGGAGACGGCACCGCCTCTTCCGATGACGAGAAGTCCGACGACGCAACCGACGAAAATACCGAAGAAGCCATTAACCAGGGCACCGACAAGTTCGACGAACTGAAAGACGGCTTGGCGAATAGCGAAGTCGATCCAATCACGTTGCTTCCGGTTGGCGTGAGCGAAGACGACGTAGATGTGGCTGCCACGTATCATGTCGCCAATGGTGAAAAACTTGATTTAGCGAGCCTCGTTCCCGAATGCACGGTAGGTGTGTCCCCGTGGAAAGGACAGTGGTATTCGAGCAATTACACGATTGCGCGTGTTGATTCCGGTAGCGGCGAACTAACTGCCGATACGTATTTTTCTGGCGAGATTATTGTCACGTACAAACACTGGATTCAGACGGGCGAATATGGATATCAGGGAATTTACCATTACGACTACTACCGCGTTGTCGTCGGTGAAAAACAAGAAAAGTCTTCGCTGAGCGTTTCGTCGAAACAGATTGCGGTGAAAGAAGGCGAATCATTCGCTGATTTGGTTGCAACGGTGACGCCGGAAGGTGCGGCTGTTTCTTGGAAGTCGGACGACCCGAATGTTGCGACGGTTGAAGCCATGACGGGCAAAGTGACGGGCGTGAAGGCCGGCACGACAACCATCACGGCAACGGCGACAGTGAGCGATAAGGATGAGCCTCTTGCCGCAACGGTTGCTGTCACGGTGGAAAAGGCTGGCTACTCGGAGCAGAAGGCGTATTTCTACCTTGCGCGCCCCGACCTTTCGAGCATCGACCATAACAGCACGTCGGCATGGCTGTTTGGCGGCGAAGGAACCGTTTATGCTCCGACCGGCGCTGCGTTGGGCACGACCATTTCGGGCAGCGTCGACGACGCAATCGTTGTCGCGGGCACCTATTTCGAGGACAAAACCTTCACCGTTAACGACAAGAAATATAAATATGATGCTGATGGCACCCATGCTGACGGCACCTTCTCGGTCGTATGGGATTCTGCCAGGGTTGCGAAGGGCTCCACGAATAGCAATAAGTGGGACGGGGAAGGCGGAAAGGAAGACCGCTTTAACTGGGATAACCTTGATTGGCATGTCGACGGTCATATCGTTCTGCACGATGACGCTTATGCTACGGTAACTTATGCAGTGCAAGAAGCCGGGTCGGACGTTTTCACGACGGCGAGCTGGAGCGGCAGTGCGAGCGTTTCCGACATGGCAACCGATGGAGCAATCGCCACGGTCTCCACGACGACGAAATTGAATGAGCTTCAGAAGCCGACCTATTCCGACACGAAAACCGTAAATGGTGAAACCTATCAGTTCGAAGGTTGGTACACCGACGAGAGCCTTAGCGATGAAGTTGACCTTACCTCGAACGACGAGGTTGGTTCGGGTGCTCGTACGTACTATGCCGCCTATGTCCCCAGCTCTCTTACGGTTACCGGTAAAAACACGGTTGAGCAGTTCAGCACGATTTCGCTGACTGCGAGCGTATCGAATGGTAATTGGGGTTCGTGGTGGGGCAACAAGGGGGGCACGTATGCATGGTCCTCTTCCAACGACAATATTCTCACCGTTGACGAAAACGGCACGGTAACGGGCGTCCGCCAGGGTACGGCGACGGTTACCTGCACCTTCACGAGCTACGACGGCAAAACCGTTCTCACCGCAACGCATGACGTCGAAGTCACGGCCAGCACCCAAGGCGGCGAGACGGTGTCGTTCTTCTACCTTAATAATCCCGATGCCAACCTCGATACTGCTACAGGCGCTTCAGGAAATTGGACCAACATGGGCAGAGGGAAAGCTAACACCTCTGGGATTTCTTGGAAGAAAGACAACGGCGCAACGAAAATTTATGACCGCGTGGGCGATCGTATAGTTAGCTGGCCTGATGGTTCCACGGGGTCGATCTACTCCGTTGCGCGTGATAGTGCATGGTGGAATGATATTGTCAAACGATATAAATCGGTGATTCAGGAGCAATTGCAGGGTCAAGTCGTCTCTGACGACATGGTCGAATCGATCACGCTTATTCCGTACAAGATGACGTGGAATGACAGTAATTCTGAGAGCGAGGCAAAGCATGTCGATTGCCGGGTCGAGATAAAATGCAAAAGCCTGTTCACGGCGAAGTATTTCGTAAGCGATCCGTCCAATGTGTCTTCTCAAGGATTCGCGGAAGTTGCGGGCAAAATCACCTACAAATCGGGCGACACGACCGATATCACCGACCTTGTTCCCGACTTTGCGGACAAGTATCCAACTACGAAGAAGGTCGGCGGCGTCGAATACACCTTCGACGGATGGTATACCGATGAGGCGTGTACGCAGCGTGTGTCGCTCCCGTACACGATAACCGACAGCAATGTGAGCTTCTACGCGAAGTACCTGTCGGGCCGCCAGGTGATTTACGACTTGGCCGGCGGTACCTGGGGAAATAGCGACGCCACCACGTACGCTGCAACCGAGGGCTCCACGCAGAAGGCGAAGGCCGCCCCGACGCGCGTGGGCTACGAATTTGCTGGCTGGACAGTTTCCGGGCTTGAGGGTAAGGAAAAGCTTGAAGTCGGCGAAACCTTCACTATGCCCAATAACAACGTAACCATCACGGCAAACTGGAAACAGCTGCTTGCCTGCAAGGTGAAGTACGTCGATGAGTCGGGCAATGAAATCGCCGATGCTGATACGCTTTATGGGCATGCGGGCAAAACTGCAACCGCAACCGCGAAGACCGTCGATGGCTATCACCTGGTCGATTCCGAGAAAACGTCCGGTTCCGCGACGTTCGCCGATGGCGAAACCCCCGAGATTGTTTTCGTCTACACGAAGGACACTGTTAATTACACGGTGAACTACTACTGGAACGGTACCGAGGAAAAGGTCGCCAAATCGCTTACGGGCAAAGCTGCTTGGGGCACGGATATCGACAACATCGTGAAGACGGTCGATGGCTATACCGTTGTGCCGAACCAGAAGACGACGCTCACCGTTTCTCGCGACAGCAACAACACTATTAATATCTACTACTACAAGAACGTCACACTGACGGCAAAATCTGACACCGTGACCTACGACGGCACGGAGAAGAAAGTGTCCGGCTTCACCGGCGCGCCTGAAGGCGCCGATTTCTCACGCATCGAAGTTAACGCTTCGGGCGTTCAGGCTGGCACCTATGACGCCAAGTTCGATGCCGGCGTGGTCGGTGCGGTCGACGCTACGGGCAAGTATATTGTCGCCGCTGCAAACCCTGGTGTTCTAACTATCAATCGGACGACCGATGAAGTCGTTATCACTATCGAGGGCAGCTCGAACAGCATGAAATACGATGGCGAGCCTCATTCGGTTTCCGGCTATACTGTCACGGGCATCACTCTTGACGGTAAGGCGACGAACCTCTTTACGAAGGACAGCGTTTCTCTCAAGAGCGATGTTTTTGCCACGGCAAGCGGAACCAATGCCGGTACCTACAACATGGGACTTACCGAAGCCAGCTTCGAAAGCAACAACAAGAACTTCTCGAACGTGAAGTTCGTCGTGACCGACGGCAAGCTTGAGATTACCAAGCGTAAGGTTACGCTGAGCTCTGAGGACGGCGACAAAAATTACGACGGTAAAACGATTCAGCGTCGCACGAATATCCATGTCAGCGGCGATGGTTTTGTCGGCTCCGACAACATTCTTCCGAAGGACAAACTTGTCTGGGACGACGAGAATAATATCCTGCCGGGTACGTACGACAATAAGTTCACGCCTGCCTACACTGAGGGCACGAATCTAAACAACTACGATATTGAAGTTAGTTATGGCAAGCTGACGATTAACGGTCGCCCCGACGGCAAGAAGTATGAACTCACCGTTAAGGGCATTGATGGTTCGGCCACTTACGATGGTGTCGAGCATAGCGTCACCGGTATAGAAGCGACCTCTTATACCAATAAAGAAGGCGTCACGTTTACAATCAGCGCCGAAACGTCTGGCGCAAAAGGCACCGATGCTGGCAAATACACCAACGCTGTATCCAACGTCAAAGTGACAGACGCGTATGGCAACGACGTGACCGATCAATTCAAGATCACGACGGAAGACGGTACGCTCACTATCAACCCGAAGGCCATTACCATCACCGCTGGTTCCGCGAGCAAGAAATATGACGGTTCCGCGTTGACGGCCGATCAGGCAAACCCGAAGTTCACGACAGAAGGGTTTGTGGGGACGGACGGTATTAGCGGCTGCGTGGTCGAGGGTTCGCAGACTCTAGTGGGATCGTCTGATAGCGTGGTGAAGAGCTGGACGTTCTCCGAAGGGACGAATGGTGACAACTATGTTGTCAGCACCGCAAAGGGTACGCTCACGATTGAAAATCGTGATGCCAAGTACCCGATTACTTTGACGGGCAAGAGCGACTCGTTCACCTACGACGGTACAGAACATACGATTTCCAGCGTCGAGGATGATACGTTTACCTTCGATAACGTCGAGTACACCGTTTCGAACTACGTGGTCAGCGGCGCAGGCACTACGTATAAAGAAGGCGGCTACCCCGTCACCGTCACGAGCGGTGAAGGCAGCTACAAGGTAACCGACCCCAATGGTAACGACGTTACCAACCAGTTCACGATTAGCGTCAAGCCGGGCAAGCTCACTATCAACAAACGTCCGCTTCGCATCATCGCGGGTTCTGCTGAGAAAACCTACGACGGCATGCCGCTTAATGCCTCTGACATCAATCCGAAATACACGATTGATGAATCGACTCCTCTTGCTGAGGGTGATGAGATTACGTCGGTCAACGTCAGCGGCTCCCAAACCGAAGTTGGAAGCAGTCCGTCTGTTATCGGGACGTATGGAACCGCCATTACCATGAACCACAACTCCGATAGTTATGCGATTGAGCGAGTGGACGGCAAGCTCGAAGTCACGGCTAATGGTGACCCCGTTACGGTGACGATTCAAGAGAACAGCGATGAGGTTACCTACGACGGTACCGAGCAAAGCATCACGGGCTATAAGGTAACGAATATTTCGAATCCGCTGTATAAGGAAAGCGACTTCGCATACGTTGGTTCCGATGCTGACAAGACCGTTTCGGGTATCGACGCCGATACGTACAATATGAATTTGAAGCCGGAAGACTTCAAGAATACGAACGAGAATTTCAGCAACGTGGAGTTCGTAATCGTTGACGGCTCGTTGACCATCGACAAGCGCCAGATTACGCTTGCGTCCGATACGCCGAACGCCAAGACGTACGATGGTACTCCGCTTGAGAGCAAGATTGTCCGCTTGACGTCAGGCGAGCTGGCTGCGAACGACGCATTCACTTACGAGGTGACTGGTTCTCAGACCGATGAGGGAACGAGCGACAATACGTTTAGCTATAAGCTCGTTAGCAAGGCGAATGGCGAAGAGCTGGCTCGGGACGCTGAGGGATACAAGAACTATAAAGTCACCGCAGTTCCTGGTTCTCTTACGGTGAATCCCGTCTACAACAAGGTGACGGTGAGAATCACGGGGCATCATAACGAGCGCTCTTACAACGGTAGTGCTCTCGAGGTCGAAGGCTACGATTTCGAGTCGGACAACAAGCTCTATACCGAAGATATGGTTTCCTTCAATGGTACGGCAGAGGCATCGCAGACCGATGCTGGCATCACCTCAATGAACCTTGAGGGTAAATTCGCCAACGCCAATAGCAATAACTTCCCTAACGTTGAATTTGTGGTAGCGGATGGCTATGCGAAGGTGACGCCGGCGGAGGTAATGCTTAAGTCGGCTGACATTAGCAAGGAATACGACGGCACTGAGCTTACGAACGGCGATACTGCGCTTGCGACCGAAAGCGGTTGGGCCCAGGGCGAAGGGGCGACCTACAAGTTTACCGGCTCGCAGACGATCGTCGGTTCGAGCGCGAACGCCTTCACCTATGATCTGAATGCTAACACCAAGGCTGAAAACTACACTATTGATAAGACCGAGGGCACGCTGACGGTTACCAATCGTGATGCGAAGTACGAAATCACGGTTAAAGCAAACTCGGTTAAAACAACGTATAACGGCCAACAGCATTCTGTTGAAGGCGTAGAGACGACTCAGTTCACGGTCGACGGCAACAACTACACGGTTGAGGGCTTGACAACCGAGAACCCGACGGCAACCGATGCGGGCACGTACACCAACAACATCACGGGTGCGCCTGTCGTGAAGGACGCCTACGGCCATGATGTCACTTCGCAGTTCGCGGTGACGACCGAAAACGGTTCGCTGGTTATCGATAAGCGGAACGTTACGTTGACCTCGGCGAATGACAAAAAACAGTACGACGGAACGCCGCTCACTAAGGAAGAGGTCACCGTTGCTGGCGATGGCTTTGTCGACGGCGAGGGCGTGACCTACGACTTCACTGGTACTGGTCAAATCGAAGTTGGCGGCGATAAAGGTAACAACAAGTTCACCTACGCTCTTAACGACAAAACCAAGGCTGACAACTACAACATCACAACCGAATACGGCACGCTTACGGTGGAGCCGAATACGGCGCAATACACCATTACCATCAGTGGCAAGAGTGACACGCTCAAGTACAACGGATCCGAGCAGAGCGTTTCGGGTTATACCCTTGATATCCCTGAAGCGCTGAAGAATATCTACAGCGTGGACGACATTGAGTACTCCGGCGAAGCGGTTGCCAAGGGTAGCGATGCGGGCACCTATAAGATGAACCTGGACGCGAGCAAATTCGCCAACAAGAACGCTTCGTTCACGAATGTGAAGTTCGAAGTGAAGACCGACGGGCAACTTGTCATTGGCCAGCGCAGCGTCACGTTGACGGCGGCAAGCGACAAGAAGGCGTATGACGGTACGCCGCTTACGAACTCCAACGTCACTGTTGGGGGCGACCGCTTCGTCGCAGGCGAGGTTGCCAACGTACGCGCCGAGGGCTCCATCACCAACGTGGGAGAAGCCGACAACGTTGTGAAGTACGACCCTGTCGAGGGCGGTAAGTTCAACGCGAACAACTACACTATCAAGACAGTCAACGGTACGCTCAAAGTAACTGCGGGCACGCTCAATGCAGGCAAAGTGGTCTGGAATACTGGCTTCTACCAGGAATACTACGATGGTCAGTCGCATCCGGCGCCGCTTGCTACGGCAGTGGACGAGTATGGCAATAGTCTGACTGTCGAATACAGCGGCGACGACGGCCAAACGTGGACGACGAACCGCGAGGACATTCAGGCGAAGAACTACAGCGACTCTAAGATTGTTCTGTTGCGTGCCCGTTCCAGCAACTACGCTGAGGGCCAGTATTCGTATGACGCCGAATGGCTTACGATTGGCAAGCGTTTCGTGAAGCTCGTTTCCGAGTCTGATTCAAAGACGTACGACGGTAAACCTTTGACCAATTCGACGGTCACCGATGTTATTGAGGGCGGATACAAGGGCTTCGTCGAAGGTGAAGGTGCAAGTTATAAGGTAACGGGCTCCCAGACTAATGTCGGCGAGTCGGCCAATACGTTCACCTACGATCTAAACGAAGGTACGCTCTCTGAGAACTATCAAATCGAGAAAGTCGAAGGCAAGCTCACGGTCATCGCCGATGAGAATGGGGTTGTCGTAACAATCAAGGGCAACTCCAGCACGGTGGAATATACCGGCCAGGAGCAGAGCGTTGCCGGCTACGATGTTGTGAGCGTTTCGAACGAACTATATACCAAGGATGATTTCAGCTTCAGCGGCGACGCAACGGCTAAGGGCACCGAGGCCGGAACCTATGCGATGGGCCTCAAGGCGAGTGATTTCTCCAACAAGAACAACAACTTTACTAATGTATCGTTTGTTGTCGAAGATGGCTCGCTCACTATTAACCCGAAGGGCGTCAATGCAAGTGCCATGACGGTTGAGGCGCCGGATGATGTTGTGTACAACGGCAAGTCTCAGCAGCAGAAACCGGTTGTCAAAGACGGCGACAAGACGCTCGTCGAAGGTACGGACTACACGCTTTCGTACTCCGATGATACGACGAATGTCGGCACCGTTACCGTTACCGTTACGGGTAAGGGCAACTATAGTGGCACTACGACGGTGACTTACGAAATCACGAAGGCTCCGGTGTCGCTGGCGTCCGAGGGCAAGGAATTCACCTACAACGGTCAAGACCAGAGCTTGCCGAACGTTGCGGTGACGGGCGACGCGGCTGAACTCTTCAAGAGTCAGGTTGAGGGGCTTACGGCTACGGGCAAGGTGAAGAACGCCGGCGACGAAGCCACGAACTCGATTGCCTATAGCTGGAAGAATGGCTTTACGGCTAACAACTTCGACATCTCGACGACCGAAGGCAAGCTGACGGTTAAGGCCAAGTCTGCGACCGAGCTTACTGTGAATAGTCCGAGTACGATTACCTATGACGGCCAGGAGCACAAGTGGTCGCCGACGGTCACCGATGGCAATACCGTTCTTGTTGAAGGCACTGACTACACCGTGTCTTACGATAAGACCGACTTCACCAACGTGACTGGCACGATTACCGTGACCATCGAGGGTGCGGGCAACTACTCGGGCAAGACTACTCGCACGTACGAAATTATTCCTGCAACCGCAGTCGTGACCACCGATAGCGACAGTAAGGTCTACGACGGCAAGCCTCTTACGGCGCCGGGTCATATTACGCTCGTCAATGGTGAGACGGCCGAGGTCGTTACGACTGCCTCGCAGACCGCTGTCGGCAGCACATTGAACAATGCATACACCATTAATTGGAACGGCACGGGTACGGCGAACAACTACACGGTGACAGAGGGCAACATGGGCACGCTTACCGTGACCGCGCGTTCTTTCGTGAACCAGGGCATCTCGATTAGCGATCCCAATGATGCCATGTATGACGGTGCCACGCATAAATGGACTCCCGATGTGCGCGACGCGAACGGCTTCGTCCTCAGCGAGGGCGTCGACTACACGGTGTCCTACAGCACGGACGATTTCGTGAACGCAACCGATGAAATCAAGGTGACCATCAAGGGCGTCGGGAATTACACCGACGAAGTGCCCAAGACCTACAAGATCAACAAGCGTCCGGTTGCTGTAGCGAGCGATTCGAAGTCGAAGGCTTACGACGGTACTCCGCTTACGTACAACAGCGCATTTGTTCTTGGCTATTGCAACTTCGTAAAGGGCGACGTGACGAAGCTCGAGGCTACGGGGTCGATCACTGATCCGGGCTCGACGAAGAACACCATCTCCATCACTTGGAAGAATGATACCGTTGCGAAGAATTACGAAATCACGAAGAGCGAGGGCGACCTGGTCGTCACTGCCGCTGGCATCGAGGTTGGTGAGCTTTCGGATGTCGTCTATAACGGTCTTAACCAGGAGCAGAAGCCCGAGGTAACAAGCAACGGCAGGACGCTTGTCGAAGGCACCGACTACGAGCTTTCTTACGCTGGCGATACCAAGAACGTTGGCAAGGTTACGGTAACGGTTGCCGGCAAGGGTAACTATGCAGGCAGCTTCGAAGTGAGCTACTTCATCACCAAGGCGCCGTTGACGGTGACTACGCCAAACGACAGCAAGCCGTACGACGGCGAAGCGCTTACGGCGAAAGGCGCCATCGAGGGCTTCGTCGAGGTCGACGGCGTTGCCGAAACGGCGACATTCACGACGACGGGCACGCAGACCACGGTGGGCAGCAGCACCAACTGGTACCGCATCGATTGGAATGGCACGGCCAAGCAGTCGAACTACAGCATTACGGAATCGCTCGGTAAGCTGACGGTAACCGAATACGCCAACGAAGTCACTGTAACCACCACGGGTTGGGACGGCACGTACGACGGTATGCCGCACGGCGCGACCGTCGAGGTGACCGGCTTGCCGGCGGGCTATACGGCGCAGGCGTCCTCGAATGCCGAGGCGACCGATGCGAATGCGTTCAAGGAAGGCGACAAGGGCCTTGCGGCAACTGCCGACAACCTCGTCATCTACAACACGAATCGTGAGGACGTCACCAAGGACCTGAAGGTTTCGTACGTCGACGGCTTCATCAAGATTGCGCCGAAGGAGCTTGTGGTTACGACGCCGAGTGCGACCAAGGTCTACGACGGCTCACCGCTTACGGCCGAAGGCAAGATCAGCGGGTTCGTTCCGGGCGAAACGGCGACGTTTGTGACGACAGGAACCCAAACTGCCGTCGGGGAGTCCGAGAACGGTTATAGGATTGATTGGGACGATAACGCCAAGCAGTCGAACTACGTGATTAGTGAAACGCTCGGCACGCTTATCGTGAGCGCTCAGTCCATCAACCCCGACGACCCGAACAAAGACCAGTACACGGGCCTGCTGATTGACTACCCGCAGAACATCGTCTATGACGGCACGGCTCATAAATGGTCGCCGACCGTTACCGACAAGAACGGCAATGCGCTCGTCGAAGGCGTCGACTACGACGTTACCTACAGTACCGATGACTTCACTAATGTCACTGGAACGATTACGGTGACCATCGCAGCTAAGGGCAACTACACGGGTACGGTGACGCGCGAATACGAAATCACGCCCGCGACACTCACGGTCGTGACGCCTACGAAGTCCAAGGTCTACGACGGCACGCCGCTTACGGCGGAAGGCACCATCGCGGGCTTCGTCGAGGTCGGCGGCGTTGCTGAAACGGCGACGTTCACGACGACGGGCACGCAGACCGAAGTCGGCAACACGTTGAACAGCTATACGCTCGAATGGGACGGCACTGCCCAGGAACGTAACTACACTGTGGAAGAAACGGTCGGTACGCTGACGGTTACCGAAAACGCCGACGCTATCGTGGTGACGACGACCGGCGGCATGTTCACCTACGATGGCGCGCCCCATGGCGCTACGAATGTGGAGGTGAGCGAGTTGCCCGAAGGCTACACGCTCGACCATGCTGCTTCGACGACGACCGCTACTAATGTGGATGACGGTATGCAGACGGTTACGGCTGACGATCTTGTCATCCGCAACGTGGCAGGCGAAAACGTAACCGCCCGACTGAACATCCAGTATGTTGACGATACGATTCAGGTCACCCCGGCGCCGTTGAAGATAACGACGGGTTCCGCCAGCAAGTACTACGACGGCACGCCGCTTACCAACAACGAGCTGAAGGTGGAAGGCATTGTCGAGGGCGACCAGCTTATCGGCAAGACGACAGGCTCGCAGACCGAAATCGGCCAGTCCGGCAACACCTACGAACTGAGCGGCGATTCCTGGAACCACGGCAACTACCTGGTGACGGAAGAAACGCTCGGCAAGCTGACGGTGTACCAGTACGTGCCGCCCACGCCGACTCCGGATCCGGATAACCCGAATCCGCCGACTCCGGACCCGGACAATCCGGACAACCCGTCGCCGACGCCCGATCCGGACACTCCGGTAACGCCGGACAATCCCAGCACGCCGGATAGTCCGTCGAACCCGGATAACCCGAGCACTCCGACAAGCCCGGATAACCCGAGCACGCCGGATAACCCAAGCGAGCCCGGCGCATCGGAAACCCCCGCGGCACCCGCAACCCCGGCGAACACGGTGGTCAATACGATTGCCGAAACGCTTGAAAACGTCTATGAGGCTGCTACGGGCGACACGGATGCGGATGAGGGTGTTCAGCAGGAAGAGCGCATCTATGATGCTGAGAACCCGTTGGGTGTTGAGAAGTCAACGCCCAACCGTTGCTGGGTGCACTGGTATTTGCTGCTCGGCACGATCGCCACGCTCGTGTACGGCACGGTGGTTTCGGTTCGCCGGCGCCGCATGACTCAGAAGCTCGAAAAGGAAATGAATGCCGTTCTTTCCGGAGCCAAGGAAGGGAGCGACGAATAATGAAGAAGAGCAACTGGATCGGCCTTGCAATCGCCGTGTTGATCGATGCATTCCTTTTATGGTTGTGGTATTACCTTGGCTTCAACAGGGTTGACGAGCCGCTCGACCTGGTGATTTCAATCATCTGGTTCGCACTCGTCATTGCTATTGTCGTGGTGGTGAATCGCCTTGAGAAGAAACGCGATTACCGGTTGCGAACCATCTATGTGGCGCCTGCTTCGCTTTTCAATAAGGAAAGCGGCGTGGTGCCCGTGGCTGCGGGTGCAAGCAACACCGAGGCGATGGAACGCATTCTGAAAGAGATGAGGTACGGTTTCGACTTGAAAGACATGCCGAAGCAGGAAGATTTCGACTATCGCTTTGTGGTCGAAACCGAGGAGTATGAACCCGCGAGATTCGACACTAGCGAGCCTGTCTGGAAAGGCAAGGTCACGAAGATCGACCACCAAAACGGCAACGTCGAAACGCCCTTCACCTCTCAACAAGAACTCTCAGAAGCCCTCAAGGCATAATAAAAACCCGGACGCTGAAACGTCCGGGTTTTTTGGCAGATGAGCGGAAGCAATTATTTGCTTCCGTAAGACGAAATAGTACAATTGTCTTACAAAGAAAAGGAGGAAATGATGAGCGCAACATCGGTAACCGTCAGGGTGGATGAGTCGACTAAGCGTGCAGTGAGCGCCATCGCTGAGGATTTCGGCTTTGACATTTCCTCTATTACTCGCGCCTTTTACAAGCAGATCGAGCGCGAGCAAAGAATTCCCCTGAATCTTGAATATCCCAAGCCTAACAAAGAGTCGTCGGAGTCCATCCGTGACGCCGAGACGATAATCTCCGAAAGACGACCTGGTTACGCTACGGCAGATGAAATGTTCGAGGCGATGGGGGTGTAGCCGATGCTGAGGGCTGAGTTTACCCCGCAGTTTCAGCGCGACGCCAAACGCCTCAAGAAAAAGCATGTCGACCTTGAGCCCATGAAAACTCTGGTTAATTTGGTGCTTCGAAATTCCCCTGAGGCGCTTGACGAATTACGACGCAGGCATAACATGCATGACCTTAAGGGTGATTGGGCGGGTAGTCGGGAATGCCATGTTGCCAACTCCGGCGATTGGCTCGTTGTCTGGCGGGAAGGAAATGGGCTCGCGGTCTTTCAGCGGACTGGCACTCATGATGATATTTTCAGATAAGGCAAAAAGCTTACCTTCCAAACGCGGCGAAGCCTATCCCGGGGTTGCCGCGTAGGTCATTTCACATGGCCGAATGCCAAGCTTGCTTCTAGTCGTTTGGGGCATGCGCCCGCAGCTTCTGCAGGACCGCTATCTATAAGGAAAGCCCGGGTGACCGGGCTTTCCTTTTGCTCCTCACTATAAACCGAATGGCGTAGACCTACGCCGTTGCGCCGCCTCAACTCGATCCGGCGCCGGCGCAGCAGGAATAACAGTGGTTGCCGAATGCGATCTCGCGCTTCTGTGGGAGCGAGGGGTTGGCCGCGATGTCGGCGATGGTCAGCCCGTTTTTGCACGGCATGGCGACAGCTTGATTGAAGTCGCAGTCGTACAGCGTTCCGTTCCACGCCACCGAAAGCTGCGTGCGGCACATCATCGCGGGCAGCGT
>CAKTSW010000004.1 GCA_934613165.1 uncultured Ellagibacter sp. | reverse complement strand
CCATCATCCTGAACACCGCCGTTTCCGTCGCTTTGGGGATCGCTCTATATATGGTGCTTTCCCACGCCATCCCCCCGCGGGCGGGCGGCGTGGTCACGGGGCTTCTGCCCGTCGCCGAGGCGTTCATCCTGTGGCGCCTGACGCCCATCCCGTATTACCGTCGCCGCGAGATCCCGATCTTCCACCCGCTTTCGGTGAAGCCCGCGCAGTTCCTCGTGCGGCTCATCGTGCCCGTCGCCATCTTCGGCTTCGCACTTGGCGCCCTGCGCACCACGGCGAACCAGATCGTGCTTCCCGCCGCCGACTTCACCACGCTGCTCGTCATCGGGGCGGGCACCTGCCTCGGCATGATCATCACCTTCGCGACCATCTTCGTGGCGAAAAACGAAGGGCACTGGGACCTCATCTTCCGAACGCTTATGCCGTTCATCGCGCTTTCGGCGTTCTCGCTTCCCTTCCTCCACACCGAGAGCTTCACGCCCGCGTGCCTGGCGCTCATCGCCGGATACATGTGCTTTGAGGCGCTTATGTGGATCTTCTTCGCCGACCTCGCCCAGGAATTCAGGCTCTCGCCCATCTTCGTGTTCGGCATCGGGCGCGGCACACTCGCGCTCGCCTCGACCTTCGGCACGCTGTTCGCCATGGACTCCAGCCTGGGGTTCGGGTTCACGAGCAGCGCGCTTGCCGACTCGAGCGGGGCGTTGCTCGTGATGCTCTGTCTCATCGTCGCGTACGCCATCTCGCCGCGACAGCGCGAGGTGAAGGCCATCGTCATGTCGCCGTCCGCCAAGGGCGGGCACCCCGACCAGGGCACCGAGTCCCTTAAAGAGCACATCGCCGAGCTGAACGCGAAGTCGGAGGTGACGAGCGTTGCGGGCAGCGGCAGCAACGGAAACGGAGGCAGCCCCGACAGCGCCGCGGAGTCGCCCGAAAGCGCGTCGTCGGCATCGCAGCAGGAAACGGACGACGGCAAGAAGGCGAAGGGGCGTTTCCATGCCCAATGCGAGGCCATCGCTGACCGCTACCTGCTTTCGCGGCGAGAGACGGAGGTCATGTTCCTGCTTGCGAAGGGACACAACGCCTCGTTCATCCAGGAGGAGCTGTGCATCTCCAAGAGCACCGCGAAGACGCACATCAACCATATCTACCGCAAGCTCGACATCCATACGCAGCAGGAGCTTTTGAGCATGGTTGAAACCGCCAAGCGCGAGGCCCTCGACCAGGAAAAAGACCAGCAGCGCCGATAAGCCCGCACGAGAAGCGCCGCAAAAGCGGAAGTTGGGAAGATCCGCGCATCGGAGGCATCCATGGCATATCGCTTCGGCATCGACGCCGGATCGAAAACGGTGAAGGTCGTCATCCTCGATGAGGACGGAACCCCTGTGCACTCCGTCTACCGGCGGCATCTTTCGAACATCCGGGAAACACTGACCGACGTTCTGCACAACCTTGCGTGGCGCTACGGCGACCTGCGCGGACACGCGGCAGTTACCGGGTCGGCGGGAATCGCGCTCGCCGACATGCTCGGGCTTCCCTTCGTGCAAGAAGTCGTCGCGACGACGCGGGCGGTTGAGGAGGTCTACCCCGAAGCCGACGCCGTCGTCGAGCTCGGAGGCGAAGACGCGAAGGTGATGTATCTTTCGGGCAACCCCGAGCAGCGCATGAACGCCACGTGCGCCGGCGGAACGGGCGGCTTCATCGACACGATTGCCTTCATGCTCGGCGTACGGTCGTCGGAGATGAGCCGTCTTGCAGGCGGGGCGAACCGGATTTACCCCATCGCCTCGCGCTGCGCCGTGTTCGCGCAAACCGATGTGCGGCCGTTTTTGAATTCCGGGGCGAAGAAAAGCGATATCGCCGCGAGCGCGCTTGAAGCCGTCGTGCGGCAAACGATCACCGGCCTTGCGTGCGGGCGTCCCATTTCGGGGACGGTCGTCTTCCTCGGCGGCCCGTTCGAGTACGTCCCTGAGCTGACGAGGCGCTTTCGCATGGCTTTGGGGCTCAAGCGCGGATGCGGCATCAAGCCGCGCTATGCGCATCTGTTCACGGCCCGAGGCGCGGCGATTCGTGCCGAAGAAGCGGAGGGAAACGCCGAGACTTCGCTTAGGGAACTCGAGGCGCGCATTCGCAGCGCGGAAAACCCCGAAGACGACCTGGTCAGGATTGAGCCGCTTTTCTCGAGCAGCGAGGAACGAAGAGCGTTCGAGGCCCGGCATAAGGTGATCGACTTTCCCCGAAAGCGCCTGTTCGATTCCGAAGGGCCCCTTTACGTTGGCATCGACGCGGGCTCGACCACCGTGAAAATGGCCGTGCTGGACGAAGAGGGGAATCTTGTTCACTCGAGCTACCGGCCCGTCTGCGGAGACGCGCTTGCAACCGCGACCGACATGCTGGTCGAATTCCGCCAGGCGATGCCCCACGCCTATGCGAGCGATCAGGCGCCCGCGTGGATAGCGCATTCGACGGCGACGGGATACGGCGAGGAACTGCTGCGCACGGCGCTCGGCATCGATTCCGGCGTCGTCGAGACGACCGCCCATGCGCGCGCGGCCCTTGAGCTCGTCCCTGACGCCACGTTCGTTTTCGACATCGGCGGCCAGGACATGAAGGCGCTGTGGATACGCAACGGCATGATAGCGAACGCCATCCTGAACGAGGCGTGCTCTTCGGGCTGCGGATCGTTCATCGAGGGGACGGCACATTCCCTCAAAACGACGCCGTACGCGTTCTGCGAAGCGGCGCTTACCGCAGAAAACCCCGTTGACCTGGGGACGAAGTGCACCGTGTTCATGACGTCGCGCATACGCCATGCCCAGAAGATCGGGGCGAGCATGCCCGACCTTGCCGCCGGCATCGCCTATTCCGTGGTGAAGAACGCGCTGTACCGCATCATCGGAGCCGAGCGCGTCGGCACCTTAGGGGACAAGATCGTCGTCCAAGGCGGCGCGTTCAAGTCGGATGCGGTGCTGCGCGCCTTCGAGAAGATATGCGGCGTCGAAGCAACAAGACCCGAGTCGGCGCACCTTATGGGAGCGATCGGGTCGGCGCTCGTCGCGCGCGAGCGGGCCCACGCCCAGGCCAAGCGCGAGGGAGGGGCCGAAAGCATCGCGAGCGCGCTTCTTTCGGCGGACGACCTGGCGGCGCTTGATGTGAAGCGCTTTTCGGCCCGATGCCCCGGGTGCGCGAACAGCTGCCCGCTTTCCGTCGTCGGTTTCGGGGAAGACCGGCAGCTTATAAGCGGGAATCGCTGCTCGAAAGCGGAAGGTTTCTGCTACGCGCCGAGCCGGAAGCCGATTCCCCGAATCACGGGGGCGAGCGGTTGCAGCGATGCGCGCGCCGAACACGCGGGCACGTCGTCGCGTTGTAGTGCACCGAACGCCATCGCCGCCGAGCAGAGCATTCTCAGGCAGTTCGGGGATTGCGTTTCGCCCGGTAAACGCGGAGCATACCGTATCGGCATCATGAATTGCTTCGAATCCTATGAATATATCCCCTTTTGGCACGCCCTTTTCACGCACCTCGGCTTTTCGGTGGTTGTATCCGATGATGCGCGCGGCGAGAAGTATGAGCGGGAAGCGCTCGCGACCGTGCCCGCGGAAGGCGTATGCTTCCCCGCCAAGATGGCGCATACGCGGCTGTTCGCCTTGATCGGGGCCGGAGCCGACGCGGTGTTCATGCCGCACTTCGACCGGCTGGGGCACTGCGCGGTAGCCTGCGAATACGCCCTGGCGCTCGCCAATGCCGTGCCTGCTTTCGCAGAGGGGAAAACCGTTCTTTGCACCCCGAAGCTGCATTCCTTCAAGGCGCGCCGCATCGCGGACTGTCCGGACGACATCGATGAGCTCCACCGAGCGATCGGGAAACTCTGCCCGCCAGGCGCCCCGCTTTCGCGAGACGAGCTTGGCGAAGCCGTTCGCAGGGCCGTCCACGTTCAAGAGCAGGCGTTTTCCCAGATAGAGCAGGCGAACGAGCGTGTTATCTCGTGGCTTGGCGAAAGCGCCGACAACCACGCGATAGTCGTCGCGGGACGCCCCTACCATACCGACCCTCGCCTTATGCGGGGAGTCGACCGCATGCTCGAAAAACTCGGGTTCGGGATCTTGAGCCCGACCAGCCTTGAAAAATGGGCGAAGCGAACGCCGCACAGCCCCGATTGCCCGCCATGGAAGCCCGGCAAGCACCTTGCGCGCCTGGCCCGCTTCGCGGCGTCAAACGACCGCGTCGATTTGGTTTGCCTTCAATCGTTCGGCTGCGGATACGACGCGTTGAGTCTTGAAGACGCGCGCGATGCGCTTGAGGCGGCCGGAAAGCCCTTCACGGCGCTTAAGATCGACGACCTTTCCGACAAGGCGCACATCGGCATCCGCTTGCGAACGCTCGCCGAGTCAATCGAGCTCATGGGAAGGAAGGCGGCCGGCGAAAACGGCACGCGGGAAAAGGGGAATCGAACGCCTTCGCCTTCCCCGCGCGTAATGCCGCAACCCACCGAGCACGGCAGCGGGCCCGAAAACTCGGAAACGGGCAGCGGGCGCCGCCCTGCCGCTTCCGACATATGGATCATGGACGACCCCGTAGCGGAATCCGACATCGAAACCGCCCGACGCGAGATTCCGGGCGACGTATGCTTCACCGCGGCCGCGCTTATGGCGAAAGCCTTGCGCGCGGTTCGCGAAAATCCCCAGGTAGCGCGGCTTCATGTGCCGTATGTTTGCAACCAGTGCCTTCTCGACGGGCTCGGGCACACCGTATGGCGACTCTGCGGGACGTGCCCCGAAATCGTTTGGGAGAATTCGCTGGGGAAGGCCCCCGACGTGCAGAGACGAAGCGATGCGGGGCCTTCAGGCGAAGCCCCCGGCGCACGTTCGGAAGGAAGCGACACGACGCGCGTGGGAATCGTCGGCAATCCGCTTCTATGCCACGACGCGCTCATGAACGACGGCGTCGTCGAGCTGCTGCGCTCGCTTGGGTGCGAAGTCGCGATGCCCGAGAGTGCGCGCCTCTTCGTCGAGGACGTGCGGTACCTCGACCAGCTGGAAGCCTTCGCGAACGACGGCGTCGATTGCGTGATTTACTTGCAGAGCTTCGGGTGCATGAAAGCGCATGTGCATGCGCGCGGTTTCATGCGCGAATACGGGCGGCGCTGGCCCGACATGCCCGTCACCGTCGTCGACTACGACCCCGAGTCGTCGGCTCTCAACAGGGAAAACCGCATCAGGCTCGCAGTCGAGACGGCAAGAAGGAAGAAACAGGGACGCTAAGTCCCGAAGCCCGAGAAAACCGAGCTCTAGGGTCGACAGCTCGCTACTTCATGTTGACGCAGTGAGTCTTCGTCCCCGTTTCGAGATAGTCCATGACCTCGCGAACGGCCATTTCCGCGCAGTTTTCCTCAGCCTCGGCGGTCGACGCGCCCAGATGGGGCAGCACGAGCGCACCTTCCATCTCCATGACCTCGGGCGTGGCGAAGTCGGTGACGTAACGTCGGATCTTCCCCGATTCGAGGCCTGCGCGCATGGCGGCGTTGTCGACGAGCGTGTCGCGCGAGAAGTTGAGGAAGGCGGCGCCGTCCTTCATCGCGGCGATTTCCGCTTCCCCGATCATGCCCTTCGTGGAAGGCGTTGCCGGGACATGGATGGTGATGTAGTCGCAGGATGCGCACAGATCGAGCAGGTCGGCGGTGAAGCGCAGATTGGGGGAAATCGACGCGGCGCGGTCGGCATCGAGGAACGGGTCGTAGCCCACCGTCTTCATCCCAAGCGCCTCGGCAGCGGGAATGACGAGGCGGCCGATGGCTCCAAGGCCGATGACGCCCAAGGTCTTGCCGAGGATTTCCGTTCCCGCGAACTGCTTCTTCGCCTTTTCGGCGCTCTTCGCGATGTTCTCGTCGCCTGCGTTTTCGCGGCACCAGGCGGCGCCGCCGACCACGTCGCGCGCAGCGAGGAGCAGCGCGCACAGCACGAGTTCCTTCACCGCGTTCGCGTTCGCGCCCGGCGTGTTGAACACGGGAACGCCGCGCTCGGCGAGCTTTTCAAGCGGGATGTTGTTCACGCCCGCGCCCGCACGCGCGACGGCTTTGAGCGTGTCGGAAAATTTCATGTCGTGCATGTTCGCGCTGCGGACCAGGATGACGTCGGCGTCGGACACGTCGTCGGTCAGCTCGTAGTCGGAGGAGAGAAGCGCGAGACCTTTTTCCGAGATGTTGTTCAGGCAGTGCACTTTGTACATGGAATCCCCTTTCTATGGGTCGGTTTCCCGTACAGAGTACCCTCACGAAACGAAAAAGCCGCCCACAATACTGCAGGCGGCTAAAGTGCTGGGGAGAACAGTGGGCAAGAGCGTTTTAAGCCATTCGGGAAAAACGACCGCTAAAGGTTCCGCCAGACAAAAAGGAGAGGTAGGCGCAGAAAAGCTACCCGGGTAGTTTCGGATAGGGCGGAGGCAAAAACGCTCCGCATTCGGGGCATTTTCTTGCATCGTCGTCGGTCACAAGCACATGACAATGCGGACATTCGCGTTTTCCGAGACGATTTTTCATCTCATCAGCACGACCACAGCGATTGCATAGCGTACAGCAGTAGCACATCTTCGCCCCCCCCCTGGAAACAGCAGACGATAGCGGGCGATGCGCACAACAGAGAAAGCGCATCGCCCGCTTTTCAGCTAAAAAGAGACCTTGTCACATCACTTGGACTCGCAAGGCGCCCAGAGCACCTGCTTCGGCTTTTCAGCGAGCTTGGCGGAGAGCTCCTGGAGAGTGCCGAACTGCATGCAGAACGCCAAGCAGTGGTGCACGCACGTCGGTTCCTTGCCAGCCGCCACGCGTTCCGAGCACAGGTCGCACAAGTCGGTCGGAACCGGAATCTTGTTCCAATTAAAATGGTTACCGCCCTCGCCGCCATCATCCTTCTGCCAGGGACCGTCGTCGAGCACGCGAATGCCCCACTTGCCAACCGGGAACCCGTGCTCTTCCTTGCAAGCGACGACGCATGACTCGCAACCAGTGCAGTATTCGTAGTCAATCAGAAGACCGTAATCAGCCATGGTCTACCACTCCTTCTTCGCGACGCCGACCTCGAACTTCTCCTCGACGAGCTTCATATCGGTGTCGTAGCTTTCCTTAAGCGGCGTGACGCTGCAGCAGTTGCACTTGTAGGGCCCGCCGTAGCCCAAGCGGGAGTTGTAGTGATTGGACACGAGGTCGTTCACGTTCGATTGCCAAAGACCGTACAGACCTTTCTCGTCAGCATGATCGGTCTTGACATAGCCGTTCTTGATACGAGTGCCGTTCACCTCGAAATCGAGAGGGCCGTCTTCGAGGATTTCGCCAACGGGAACGATCTCATCGCGGGAATCATCGTCCGCCTGACGTTCGGGGAACCACCATCCATGATCGGCTTGGACGACGCCCTCCTTGACGACGGGGGTCACGTTTGCCTTGAATTTCGCGCGGCCGTAGTCGTTCTTGATCTCCACCCACTGACCATTCGCCACGCCGAGCTTCTCGGCATCGATCGGATTGATTTCGATAAGCGGGTCGGGATGCAATTCGCGCAGCACAGGGATTTGGCGATGCTCAGCATGGAACGAGGCGTAGTTGCGAGCACCGGTCGTCAGGATGAACGGGTACTTTTCAGCAAGTTCGGGGTCCTTATGCGGGCTGAATGCCGGTTCCTTGTAGAAGGGCAGCGGGTCTTCGCCATAATGAGCGTAGGCCGTTGACCACAATTCGACGCGGCCGGTCGGGGTAAGGAAACCGGGGTGACGGTCGGGGCGAAGTTTGCCCGTCTCGTACTTGCGGTAATTAACGCCGCGCTGATAGCCAACGCGATGACGAAGACCGTCGAAGTCCATATGGATAGGGCCGGAAGTGCGACGCTGCGTTAGGAAATCTTCAAGATCCTCGAACGCGCGGCTGCCATCTTCGTTCTTAAGGCATTCCTGACCAAGATATTCGCCGAGCTCGATGATAAGATCCATGTCGGCCTTGACTTCACCGACGTCGACGGCCTTGTTGACAGCCCCGTAAAAAACGGGAGATCCGCCGTAGTGCGTCATAACGACGTCGTCTTTCTCGGCGCAGGAGGCCAGGGGCAAGAACAAATCGCAAGCCGCCTCGATAGCCGGCGTAATGAACACGTCGGTTGCCATGCAGAATTCGAGGTTCTTAAGGCCCTCGTACCAACCATGAGGCTGAGCGCAGCACGTCGGTGCAAGAAGCGTGGTCGACTGAATCCAGCCCATACGAATCTTGTACGGCTCGCCTTTCGTCATCGCGTCGAACATCATGTCAGCTTGAGCGTTGCGGATGTTGTCAACGTAAAGCGGATACTCCTTGTAGCCGATGGTCTTGTCGCGCAGCTCTTCGGGAAGGCTATCCCAGCCAAGGCGGCGAGTCGGACGCGCCGCGTCTTCCGCGGCGTTGTCGTCGGCTCCAGCATCGGCCTTGTCGAGATTGAACTCCTTTTTCTCGCCAGAAGCCGGGGTGTCCTCAACGCCGGGAGCCGCGTCGATCTCGGCAACGATCTGGCCGCCGGGAACGTCGATATTGCCGGTAATCGCCATGAGGGCAAGCACGCAATGAGCCGCTTGGTTGCCGTTCTGATTCTGGTCGAATGCAAGTCCCCACGCGATGGAGGCAGGAGTGGCGTTGGCATACATACGAGCCGCAGTATAGATATCCTCGACAGGCACCTCGCAGATTTCAGCCGCTTTCTCCGGCGTCATACCCATTTCGGGATCGTTGATACGAGCCGCGAATTCCTCGAAACCGTAGCACCACTTGTCAACGAAATCGTGATCGTAGAGATCCTCGTTGATGATGACCCACAGCCATGCCATCGCCATAGCGGTATCGGTACCGGGCCGCACACGCAGATGCACCTCGGCGCGAGTAGCGAGCCAGTTGACACGAGGGTCGACGCTGATGAGCTTCGCCCCTCGCTTCATAAGATCGATCACGGCGTGACCGAAGAGGCCGTCACCGTTCGAGGCAAGCGGCATCTTGCCCCACATGACCATGACCTCGGGCACATGGTAGTTAGGATTGTCATAAGTGCCCTCAAGACCGCCGGCGTAATCCATTTCGGGGTAATACGCACCGAGAACGTGAGAGCAGGACATGGAACGGGGTTGATAGCACGCGTAGCCGGACTGCGTATAGCACGCGTTCGGCGTGCCGAGAACGGCCTGCGCCATGTCGGAAACGAGAATGCCGCCGGAACGACCTGTGCCGGAGAACACAGCCATGCATTCGGGACCGTACGTATCGCGGAAATAATCACGCTTTTCCTTTACGATGGCGAACGCCTCGTCCCAAGAAATGCGCTCCCACTTGTCGTGCTGGCCGCGGAATTTCGGGTCGCGCTTCATCGGGTAGATGACACGGCTCGGATTGTAGACGTAGTCCTTGAGCGCCAAGCACCTTGCGCACAAGCGGCCCTTCGTGATCGGATTGTTCTCATCGCCTTCGACATGATCGATGACCCCGTCTTTGTTAACGTAGATCTTGAGACCGCATCCAACCGGGTGACAACCCGGAGGCGACCACATAGAAGTGCGGACAACGGTAAGGTCGCCCTCCTCGTACTTCCATGGCTTTCCAAGATCGTTCTTGAATTCCATGTGCTCTCCTCTCCTTTGCCTCGTCTTTCGCAACGGCGGCAGCAAACCGCCGATTGACAATTCGAAATGTAAAGTCAAATTCGCGGCTCCGCATTGAGCAAAAGGGCTTATTACTCGTTGTAGCCAGCCTATCCTGCGCTTACTTGCTGGCGTTAGCATTCAGTGCTTACGCCAGAACCACCGGCCCGATTACGCCCTTCACGAATCTCGAGCCGGTCACTTCTTAAAAGACGCAGTCGACCCGCCCTTTTCCCAATGAAGCCTGCCTTTGAAAACGTACGCCACATGCACGGTTATGAAGGCAACCACCACGACGGCTATGCCGACGCCGAAAGCGGGTACGAAACTGCCCGTCGCATCGTAAATCCCCGCAACCGTTACCGGCCCCAAGCACCCTATCGCTCCTGTGCCGATTCGCGCATTCGCGAAAATCTGCGGGAAGTCGCGCTCGCCGAATATCTCTCGAATAACAAGCGGTGTCGACACGGACACAAGAGAGTTTTGAGCGCCGAAGAGGAACGCGGATGCATAAAGCAGCACGATATTATTTCCGGCCGCGATGAATCCGACAAGGCCGAGCGCCACCATGACGAGTTGGATGTTGATGGTGTGGCGAACGCCGATCTTGTCGTTCAGCCAACCGATGACAAGCTTTTCGATCACATTTCCAAGCATCACCGCAGTTAGAAGCGAAGAGGCCACCATTGCGTCGAATCCTATGGACTGGGCATATCCGGGCAGCTGCGCATTGAAACCGCCGAAATAGGCGATCAATCCAGCGAAAAGGAACATGCAGGCAAACGGGATGGTTTTAATCGCCTTTTTCAACGGGACTCCCGAAAGTTCGTGCTTTTCGGCGCGACGTTGCTGCTCCTTTCGCTCGAGCTCCTCGCTCCAACCGTACGGCTTCATGCCGATGTCTTCGGGCCGAAGCTTGAACACGAACAACGTCCACGGCAGGACAAGCACAGCGATGACCGCAGCAACCGTCAGATACGCTTCACGCCAACCCAACGACTGGATGACCGCAGTAAAGACGGGCGAAAGCAAAGCGCCGCCAATGCCGGAAAACGACATGGCGATGCCCAACGCAAGGCCACGATGCTTCTTGAACCAATTGTCAATGAGGATAGGGGCCGGCACGACGAAGATGAAGCTACCCGCTAAGCCGAACACGACGCCCGAAATCCACCATTGCCAAGGCGCAGTGTAAAAGCCCATTGCCGCAACGGCAGCTACGACAAAGGCAAATGCAATCGATAGAACACGATTCAAGTCGTACTTCGTGAGCCACTTGCCCACAATCGGCATCGCAAAAATCGTCGCGATGAAATAGAACGTCAGGTAAAGCGAAATCTCGGAGCGCGCTAAGCCTAAATCCTCGCATACGGGAACGAAAAACACGCCGCATGCGTCAAGTACGGCCCCTAAACCGCCAGCCTGCATGAAACAACAGCCGACAAGGATGAGCCAGGCGTAATGCAGCCGACCCCTTCGACCGTTTCCAGTTTTTTGGTCTGAAACACTCATAGTTTTACCTTATCTATCGGGCGATGCAAGCGCATCCTGCATAGCGAGTGACCAGGGAGGCGAAACCGGAAAACCCGAACGGCCGCCCCATGTATTCGAATCGCTTTCGAACATGAAAAGCGCCGCCGACCTCTTCGATCGAACAAGGCAGGCGGCGCTTTTTTCTCATTCGCGTCGATCGACGCTCAACTTTTGACTACTTGCGAGCCTTCTCCGACTCGCCTTCGAACGTCCACTTATCGCGGAATTTCTTCGCAGTCGTGCATGCGGTGAAGATGCCAAGGGCGATGATGACCATGAACACGATGCCGCAACCATATGCGGTCTGGAAGCCGCCCGTCACATTGGCGACGAGGGCTACGAAGGTTGCACCGATACCGCCAAGAAGGGCGATGGGCATATTCATGTAGGAGTAGATTTCGCCATAGCGGCGATCGCCGAAGCAGTTTCGAGTAGCAAGCGGCAAACCGACGGACATCATCGCGTCGCTCGTGCCGATGCAGAAGCCGGCAATGAGCATCGGAACCTGATTATCTCCGAGGAACAGCACCATAAGCAGGAAGCCGATCATAGAGACGGCAGCGAAACAGACCATGGCGTTGCGAATGCCGATTTTGTCGGCAAGAGTGCCGAGGACGATCTTGCCGAGGATATTGCCGACTGCGGCGGCGGAAATCATCGTCGCGCCGAGCATCGCCAACTCGGTGCCACCAACCGACTGCACGGCAGTGGGCATCATGGACTTATAGCCTCCGCCAAGGGAGATGAGACCAGCGGCAACGAGAATGCACCAGAATGCGGCGGTACCGAGAGCGAACTTGCCGTTAACGCCGCTCTTCTTGGCGGATTCCCCGTTGGCGGTTTCCTTTTCGATGCCGTAAGGTTTCAATCCAACATCTTCGGGGCGAGTGCGGAAGAAGAAAAACGCCGGGACGAGAATGAGCACAGCTGCTATGACGGCCTCAATAGTAAAACCGGTCTTGTAACCGCTCGATTTGATGATCCCAGCAAAAACCGGCGACCACACGAACGTACCGACACCGGTGAACGCAGAAGCGATGCCGAGGAATTTACCAGCCTGCTTCGGCGCAAACCAGTTATTGATAAGAACGGACGGACCGACAAGGAAGATGGCAGGACCGGCAAGGCCGAACAGAGCACCGGAAATGTAAATCTGCCACACTTCAGTCCAAACGTTCATAAGCGCCAAACCGGCAACGATCAGAATGCCGCTCACGCCGAAAAGAATGCGAGCATCAACCTTATCGAACAGGCGGCCGCAGAACGGCAGCCAAACGAGCATAACGTAAGAATAGACGGTCATAAGGAGCGTCACCTGAGTAACGTCCGGCCCTCCTGTTGCGGGATTCACCAAACCGAAAGCCATCGCCATCGGGGCAAAGTAGTTGCCCATAACGTTAAGCACCAATCCCATGCCGCCCGCCATCATCATGCAAACGCCGATGAACACGAGCCACGCCCGGTGGAACCCTTTCTTCTCTTCAGACATTTTTGTCTACCTTTCTTGAGATCACGTACCGAAACACAGATAGAGTCAGATGGTCTGTGCCCCCCCTTCCTCCCCTTGGAACAGGCGTTAATCCCCTCACCTGCCGCCTTTGGATAGTC
Source organism: uncultured Ellagibacter sp. (assembly GCA_934613165.1). Lineage (GTDB taxonomy): Bacteria > Actinomycetota > Coriobacteriia > Coriobacteriales > Eggerthellaceae > Ellagibacter. The sequence continues at coordinate 6,878 of CAKTSW010000004.1, read as the reverse complement.
CGAAGGCGGCAAAGCAAGCATCGAAAGAAAGTCGCTCGTTTTTAGCGAGTAAGCAGAGCGCAGCGCGAGGTGCCGTCGATCTTCTTAGCAAGATCTTCGACCTCGCCGTAATACATACACCATGCCTGGCAATGCTGCACGCACATCGGAATCTTGCCCTTCGCCGTGCGCTCAGCGCACATGTCGCATGCTCGAGTCAAAGCAGGAAGCCATGTCCATTCCCAACGCTCTTTGTTGTCGTCGGACTTCCCGGTGTATTCATAAGGCCCGATTTCCGACACCTTGATGCCGAACTCGCCTTCAGGAAGCCCCAGGTGCTTCTTGCACGCGACCTCGCACGAATGACAACCCGTGCAGAATTCGTAGTTGACGAGAATGCCCTGCATTAGAATCGTCCCCCTTCACGCGTCGTGTTGTCGTGGGTCCAGGCATACGGTTCTCCAGCGATATAATCATCACGGAAACCGCCCTGGTCAGTGACAACCTCGCCCGGAGTAGGCTCGGCGTTCCCATCGGTAATCTTGTAAATCTTGCAAACGGGCGCCTTAAGAGGATTGCCAATGCCGCCCTGACCGGTCTCGAATGAGGTGGTCAGATTGTTGATGTTCGAATCGAATGCGCCGTATAGATGCGGGAAGGAAGGCTCTTGCTCGGGGAACCACCAGCCATGCTCGGCGTGGATGTAGTGCGGGTCGAGCACCGGATCGATATGAACCTTCTGCTTGCAGCGGCCTTCGGTGTTCTCGATCCAAATCCACTCGCCTTCCGCCATGTCGTATTCTTTGGCGGTCTGTGGACTGATTTTGACGATAGGCCACGGATGGAATTCGCGCATCGTCTTCTGCTGGCGATTCTCCGAATGGAAAAATTCATATGAACGGGAACCGTTGATGCAAATGAACGGATATTCCTTGCGGAATTCTTCGTCTTCCTGATGACGTTTAACCGAAAGAGACTTCACATGCTCGGCCAAGGGCGGAATACCCCATGCGCCAAACGTGACGTAAGGGACGAGCTCAATACGACCGGAAGGCGTAGCAAAGCCGGGTTGCCCATCGGGACGCAACAAACCCTTTTCGTACTTGTAGTAAGTGTCGCAGAAGTCATCGTATTCGTATCCGCCTTTTTCGACGAGGGCATCGAAGGAGCACTCGCCGTCGGCTGCGTGCTTCTTCCAATAGTCGGTATGAACGTCTTCGACCTCGACCATGCCAGCCTTCGAGCGGCCCGCGCTCTTATAGCTCTTGCCGGTGTCTGGATCGTAGATGTTGAAACCTCGGTCAAGGTAGTCCTGCAGCAACGCCTCAACAGTGGGCCAACGCTTCTCGAAAAGGGTCGGGTTAAGTTTCAGGCCTAAAGCGACAATAAGCTCCTCGTCCGATTTCGCCTCGTACCATTCAGAAACTTGCTTCATAGCGCGAAGAGGCGTCCACCACACACGCATGGAGTCACGCTCGGCCGTGGTCTTAAGTGGCAAGAAAATGTCAGCGAAGGCAACAGCGGTCGGCGTCATATACGGGTCGGCCACAACGCAGAAGTCGACGCTCGAAAGCATCTTGTACACGCGAGGCGCGGCTGTTGCCGAGCAAACGATGCTGTTGGACCCCTGAATCCAGACCATCTTGATAGGATACGGCTCTCCTGTTTCGAAAGCCCTATTCACCGCATCGCAATCAGCCATGCCAATGAACTGCTTGCAGTTAGGATGAACCAGGTCAACAGTCAGCTTTTTCGCAAAGGTATCCGGGTCGCAATAGAGCTGCGCCGTAGCATACCCAGGATTGATCTCAAAACCATTGCGCACAAGGATATTGGTACCTGGTTTGTCGATATTGCCGCAAACGCTCATGAGGTTGGAAACCGTTTGACAAAGCTGAATGGAATCCACCTGCGTGTCGAAAGCGAGGCCCCAATGAATGGCGCCGCGCTCTGCATTGGCATACAGGCGGGCCGCCGCCGCGATTTTATCGGCCGGGATACCGGTGATTTCAGATGCCCATTCAGGAGTGAACTGCGCCACATGGTTTTTCAACTCGTCGTAGTAGGCGCACCAATAATCGATGAATTCCTTGTCCTGCAGGTCTTCTTGAGTGATGACGTTGAGCCACGCGAGAGCAAGTGCGAGGTCAGTGCCCGGTCGCACGTTCATCCAATAAGCCGCACGAGCCCCCCACCAGGTAAGCTGCGGATCCACGGAGATAACCTCTGCGCCCATTTGATAACACACGTTCAGCCAATGGCCGAGATAGCCGTCGGCGTTCGACTTCAACGGCTCGGAACCCCAAATAACGACAACGTCGGGGTTGCGCCACTCAGGATTGTTGTAGCGATCGGCATGGCCTTCTGACGCATCGACGATTGGAAAATCACCGATTCCAGCAGCAGTCCCGCAGGTGCGCGGCAGATAGCACGAGTAGCCTGAGAACCCGATAGCGCCGATATTGGGCGTGCCCAGGCAAGCACCGCCAAGAAAAGGAACCCAGGATGAAATGTTGCGGCCCGTGCCATGGTTCACGAAGATGGATTCACGGCCGTAGCCAGCTTCGTCGATATTGACGCGAATCCAGTCAACGATTTCGTCGAGCGCCTCGTCCCAGCTCAAACGCTCCCATTTGTTTTCGCCGCGCTCGCCCGCGCGCTTCATCGGCCACTTCGGGCGCTTATCGTAGTTCACGCCTTCAACCAAATTCAAGCACCGCATGCACAAACGTCCGTTTGCGCACGGATCATACGGGTCACCCTCGATTTTTTCGAGTTTGCCATCTTTGGTGTACATGAGAACACCGCACGAGTCATGACATCCAGGCGCGGAGTAGGTATAGGTGCGGGTAACGGTATAGCCGTCTTCTTCCCAACGCCACTCGCCTTTGTGGTACGCCTTCTCATCGATGCCGTTCAAAAACTCGTCGTAATCGAACAACATGACATACCCCTTTCTTCAAGTCCCCCATGGATAATGTCGAGCTGTATAAGAGAAAACTCGCTCGCTGCCGCCAAGATACGGCAAAGGAATGAGCGGGGCATGAGGTATCGATACTAAAAAACGAAAGTAGTACTCCAGGGGTTAGTGCTACTTAACCGCCAGGTCAGACAGGATTTCTTGCACAATCGGATTATCATCTGACACATCTGCGCCTTCAACGAGGTCCATGAGCTCCTGCCGGGAATGAACTCCCGTCTTTTGATAAATGTTGTAGATATGAGCCTTTGCAGTATGCGCCGAAATGATCAATTTCTCCGTGATGTAATCAGCGTTGCGTCCACGTGCAAGCATGCCAAGAACTTCTCTCTGTCGAGCCGAAAGCCCATACTTCTTGGCAACGACCTCGCATTGCAGATAGAACTTTCCCGGGCGCGAACGTTCGCCTTCGGGCTCCTTCGACATACATTCGGCAGCTGCGTCGGCGAAATCACGCAAAGGTATACCGCTTTGAGCCTCGGCCGGTTTTTTGGCATCCGATTCAGTCGGATAGTTATCCTTCGTCATGACGAAGGATGCTGAAAAAATGACGAGCAGCATGAACATGATGACGCAACCGGAAACGCGAAGGGTCTGGTCCATGGAGACAAGCAGCGTGTCCGAGAACGCCAATCCAGCAATCCCCCACCCGAGAAGAATGCCGGCAACGCTCCAGAACCGACCGAACGCAAAGGCCCTCACAGCCGAAAGACCGAACAATGAGACATGTCGGCATATAGCCGACAACGAGCACGTTTCCGGCAGAAGAGAACCGCATAGCAAAAGAGCGAGGAAAGGCAGCCGATATTCGGAACCAACGAACATAAGGGGGAACGCCACCAATGCCGAGTAAGGCAGAAACAGCTTCATGGAAACGCTCTCCGTCATCCTGTTTCGATCGGCGGCATCCCTGAAGAGGAAAAGAAGGACCAGGATGGCAGGTCCCGCAATAAAGGCATCCGAAAATGGTAGGGAATCGGGGGCGGAAAGAAACGAGCCACCGAGAGCAAATCCTGTAACGAGACCGGCCGTCGCCGTCGCCAAGTACGACCGAATCTTCACGCGGCATCGCGAATCCGATTCGGACGAAGAAACGGCCTCGGGCATATTCGCCTTCAAGTACGTAAGCTCCGCTATATAGCACGCAAACGCCAGCACAGGAAAAACGGCTGAGAGCAACACCCGAGCAGGCTGCCCGCATATGACAACGATCAGGACGCAAACCACCGCCGCCAGAAGAATGCCCAAGATATAGCGTTTAATGCTGCTGAAGAAAAACCAGGAGATAAGCTCACCGTAAAGACAGTAGGCAAAGCCGAGGCCAACCCCAAAAAGAAACATGCCCGCATACATCGCGATGTCGCTGGCGGGAGGAAACCAGACAAGGGAAAAACCAACCAATACGAAGATGAAAGAGATGGCTAGCGAAACCGCGCGTCTATTCGAAACGAAATCAGCCGCAATCCATGCTACAAGCAGGGAACAGATAACCCCTGCAAGGAGGATAAGATGACACCCCCCCCCGCACTTCCAAAGCCGGGGATACGTATGCATTCGTTCCCAGCGCCAAGAGAATCCATGCGAAGCACGCGACGGCTCCGGCGACGCCGATCAGCATATGGGGACTCACCAAAAACCAATCACCGGATGCAATAGCCCCAACCGATTCCTCTTGATTGATTCGATCGGACTCGGCAAAGCTGCCTTTTGATTTCAATTTCATCGGCATTCGGTTCCCCCTCAGCACTCGCAAATGCGCCTTCAATAGTAACGCAAACAGCATCAATCCGCCAATCGCCGCACAATCAGGCAATGGATTGCCGGCTCGATTACCAGGGAGTTCTTTCGACACTAGCCCTCAGTACTTAGACACGAATCGAAGAATCGGCCTGGCCTACCAACGATTTGGATAGACGCACGAGCAAGATAGGAACACGCGGCGAATGTCAAAGCCCCCATCCCTTTCTAGAATCGCTGAACGACGATCCTCGCAAATCGAAAAGCGAGGGTGGCAAGTTTTGAGAGGAGAGGACATGGCCGATTACAAGGAATGGCTCGACGACCTTGACCGAGCCGCATACCACGATGGCGAATGGCAGTGGAACGAGGGGGAATACACCGTCACGCGCACCACGCATTGGTCGCCCCCGGGCTGCCACATGGGATGTGGAGTCCTTCTGTACACAAAGGATAACAAGCTTGAAAAAGTTGAGGGCGATCCGCTGAACGCCGTCGCAAACGGCAAGCTCTGCATGCGCTGCCTTTCCATGCCGGACGCAGTTAACCATCCTGATCGCTTGAAGTACCCCATGCGCCGCGCAGGAGAACGCGGTGAAGGAAAGTGGGAGCGCATCAGCTGGGACGAAGCATACGACGAGATCACCGAGAAAACCCTCAAAGTGAAGGAAGAGTTCGGTAGCCAATCCATCGTCGTCGTTCACGGCACCGGTCGCAACATCGGCTGGCAGGTTCCTTACTTCGCATCCGCATGCATGGAGACCCCAAACGTTTCAACCTTCGGGTTCACCGGGTTCGCATGCTATCTGCCCCGCATGATCGGCACCTCCGCAAAATATGGCGATATGATCATTGTCGACGCATCGCAAGCGCACTGGGACCGCTACGCCAACCCCGAGTGGAAGGCGCCGGGAGTCATCCTCGTCTGGGGCAACGAGCCCATCAAATCCAACGCGGACGGCTTTTTGGGCCATTGGCTCGTCGAGTGCGTGCAGATGGGATCGAAAATCATCTCCGTCGACCCGCGCCTTACCTGGTGGGGAGCACGCGCGGCATACTGGCTTCCCGTCCGTCCCGGCACCGACGCCGTCGTCGCCATGGCAATGCTGAACGTCATCATCGGCGAAGACCTCTACGATCACGACTTCGTCGATTGCTGGACCTACGGCTTCGAGGCGCTTGCAGAACGCGTCGCCGACAAGACGCCCGAATGGGCTAGCGAATATTGCGGTGTCGAGCCCGAAACCATCCGAGGCGCCGCACGTCTTATCGCGACCGCCGACAGCTGCGCATGCCAGTGGGGACTCGCTTTCGAGCAGCAGATTGCAGCACTCGGCGTTACCGAAGGCGTCGCCGACATCATGGCGATCACCGGCAACATCGACAACCCCGGCGGCAACGCGATGTATCGCTGCGCATTCCTCATCGAGAAGCGCTATGGTCTGGGCGACGAGTATATCGACCCGGAAATCTACGCAAAGAAGCTCATTCCCGCAACTTCCGGCATCAACGAATCGAACATCGTTTCCTGCGCCGACTCCGATGCCATTCTTTCGGCCTGCGAGACCGATGAGCCCTACCCGATCAAGATGTTCTGGATTCAGAGTTCCAATGCGCTCGCCTGTGCGTCGATGGACCCCGCGCGCACGCGAAAAGCCCTCATGAGGGTTCCCTTCATCGTCGTTGCCGACCCGTTCATGACGCCAACCGCGCAGGCTCTTGCCGACATCGTCCTTCCCGTGGCAATGAGCTGCGAACGCAACAGCTGCCGAACCTGGTGGACCCCTGTTCGCACCATGGTTAAAGTCACCGATTACTACGAGGCGAAGTCCGACGAGCAAATCTGCCTCGAACTCGGCAAACGCATCAAGCCCGAGCACTGGCCCTGGAAAGACGACAAGGAATGGTGCACGTGGTACCTCAACGACCAGCTCACGCCTGGCGGGACCGAGTACCATCGCACATGGGAGGAGACCGTTCAAAATCCCAGCGACGATTCCGACGAATGCTACGGCAAGAGCTGCAACGGCACCGCATATTGGGATTGGGATGCCACCTACTACAAGTACAAAAAGGGGATGCTCCGTCCCGACGGCCAGCCAGGTTTCAATACCCCCACGGGCCGCATCGAGCTGTGGTCGTTCGGTTACGATCACTGGGGAGTCGACCCGCTGCCTTACCA
>CAKTSW010000003.1 GCA_934613165.1 uncultured Ellagibacter sp. | reverse complement strand
CCAAAAAAGGGGGCCGCACGACGCCGTGCGGCCCCCTTGCTATAACTCATTCTAAAAGAGCGCGATAGCTACTCCCACTCTATGGGGACAAAGCCAATAGCGCGTCTTATGCGTGCTAGCTGGAGACATGGATTCCAAGGAGACCAAGACTGTCCGAGATGTTGTGTTACCAGAACTCGGTTTGCCTTATCGGATATTTATTCTTTGCGCGCGGGGAGTAAATGGTGGCTTGCCAGGAAATGGCCGCTGACGTGCGGCGATGCCGCGCGAATGCTAGCGCCTGATTACAGGCACCCCTGTATACCTGCAAAATGGAGGAAATTTACTCCCCGGGAATATGAAAAGGAGTAAATATCGCAGGCTGGAAAATGCCATCTAACTGCGGAAACAAGATAAGCTGATTACAATCTCCACAAAAGTGATTACAGGGTCTGCTCCGATCGGCTAGGCCATCTGCTTCTTGTGAAAGCGTAAAAAGAAGTGGCCGAGGGGCATTCCCGGCCACTTGGTTGAATCCGAAAGTCTATAAGGGCTTCGTGACAGGCGCAGCCTACTCCAGCGCATTCGGCGTGCCGGAATCCGGCTCCTTGTCTTTCGCTCTCTTCGCCCACCATGTCCCGGCGAGTGAGCAGCTCCCTCCCGCGATAAAGACTACGAAGATGATGATTGCCATCAAACCGTCCATGACGTACCTTCCTTCCACTGCGACTGTTCCTACAGAAATCTTGTGACGACGAACGCGACAGCCAGGCCCACGAGCGCCGCCGCGATGAACTTCAATGCGTTGGATGCCAGCGGCTGGCGACGGCCGAGCGCATCGTCGTCGCGAATTGGCTCCTCGCCTTTCGAGAAGGCGAGGATGTCCTTGTACGTGACAAGGTCGCTGGCCTTCTTCATCCGCTCCACCTGGTGAGCAAGCCCCAGGCCTATCAGCCAGAGGAAGAGGAACGCTACGCATCCGAGCACCTCGCCCTCGCTCCATCCTGGGAGAACCGACGACGGCCCCGTGTGCGCGACGAACCCCGCGACCGCGCACAGGATGCCCAAGGCGATGAGTCCCCATGCCGCCGCGATGAGCCGCGACATCCTTCTCCATTCCTTCTTGATCTCCGATTCCATTGCGGCCACATCTCCCTTCACGAGCTCGTCTATGGACACGCCGAAGAGTTCGCTTAGGAGCAGGAGGCTCTGCACGTCCGGATACGTCTTGTCCGTCTCCCAGTTGGAGATGGTCTGGCGCGTCACGAAGATGCGCTCGGCGAGGTCCTCCTGCGAGAGACCGAGGCGCTGCCGATGCTCCTTCAAGTGTTCCTTGAGCTGCACTGCGTGTCCTTTCTCGACTCAAGATGTGCTATGGCGCAAAAGATTACAACCAAATGTCTTTGGCATATAGACCTTGCCGGTCAATCGATGCTGACAAAAGTCTTTGACATCACGTTTCATCTGGTGTTTCTTCGCATGCGCGATCGGAGCGAAGCACGCGAAGGCATTACGCTAATGCGTAGATCATGTCCCAGGTGATTATCTTGCGGATAGCCCCGCATGCGCGCCGATAGTCGCCGGCGGCGACGGCAGCCTCGAAGGCTCTACGAACGGTCAGCTCGTCGACCCCAACCGCCTCGGCGATCCAGAGCAGCGATGCCGCGTTCATGAGGCTGTTGTAGCAACGGCGAGCGCTCCTGTTGGGGGTCTCCCTTGAATAGGATCCAGAGCCTTTGGTCTCGTTCGCGCGGAACCACACGACCATGTGCTCCCGCTCCGTCCGGCCCGTCTTATCCGGCGAATCGTGGACTTCGGCAATGTACCTATCGGAATACGGGTAGTGGTCCTTCTTGGTCGAAAGGAAGTCAGAGAACTTTCTGCATCTGATGTCGGGCAACTGCGCTCCTAAACGGTCCCGACCGGATATCGAGACGGAATCTCCTTTTGCATCCCCTATATTCTCCCACATGATCTAAAGCCTGCGAGGACGCTTCCGGCAAGCGCACGGGCCGCCGAAGCATGCGCTCTTTCAGGCTCCCAGATTAACGGGGTCAAATTGACCCCGTGGGTCTGAGCTGGCAATTTGATAAAAAAGCAGGAAACTATCTGCCAATCGTGAGGTAGAGGCCCGCGTTGCGAAGCAGGATCGTCGAGGCGCTCCGCAACGCTGACGTGAGCATCTGCGAGGACATCAGTGCGGCGTTGCGGGGGATTGGGGCATGCAATAGGCTTGGGGGTTGCACGCGAAATAATGCTGAAGATGGAGGGCGGGAACGGTAGGGGCTGGCAATCCTGTGCCTCCTCTGCGGAAGCCCTCGATGAGAATCGAGACGAACGCCGCCTTCGAGGCGGCCGCACCGAGGCTCCGCCAGCTGATGCCGAGGCTCTTGAACAGCTGCTCCTCCGCCGTGCCTGCCAGCTCGAACGCATCGGCGATCGGATAGGGCGACTGGAATGTTTGCACCCATGCGCAGGCGAGGTGCCAGGCGACGGCGATGACGAGGCACCTCAAGGCGAGATCGATGCTACTCATGGCGGAGCTCCTCGGCAGCCTTGTTCTCTATATGCGCTAGGACTGCCTTGAACGCAGGCTCGCCGCGCAGCCCGTCCCAGCAGCCCTCGTCGGCGAGCTTGGAGGCGTAGGTCTGCCTTATCACGGCCGCCGCCTTGGCCCTCTCCTCCTCTGCGGTGCTGTCGGCCGGCTCTTCCCAGACGAGGTCCGGGATACGGTCGAAGAGCGAGGCGTTGTGCGGATGCAGTAGAACCCCGCAGTATCTGTCGACGGCCTCGGACAGCGAGGTAAGCGCATCAAGCGTTTCGTCAGCATCTCCCTGTTCCGCAGACCGCTTGGCCGACTCGTAGAAGACGGATGGCAGAAGCGCCGGGAAGAGGGCGACGTATTCGGGCGAGGCCTGCATGCGCCCCGCCAGGGTCGAGATCTCTTCCAGCTGCTCGTCATCGCATATCGGCGCGAGCGCGGCAAGGGTTCCCATCGACTCGACGAGCGATAAGAGCAGCTGGCGCTGGAGCGTCTCCAATGCGGCGTCCTGTTGCCCTTCTTCGAGGTGCAGCTGGGCCAGGGACAGCGCCGCCAGGTTCGGCTCCGCCGGCGCGAGGTGCTCGACGAGGGCCCTCGCCTCATCGAAGCGTCCCGTCCATTGCAGTATGCGAGCGAGGGGCAGGACGTCGATCTGGGAGGGAGCGCCCTGCGGGCCCAGGTCGATGGCGCGGCGTAAGATCCTTTCCGCCGTTTCCGCAAGCGCGGCGGCGTCGCCCTCAAGGGGGCGCGCCTCGAACCCGTCGCTCGCCGCGATCTGGGCGAAGGCGGCCATGGCGAGCAGTCGCACGACAGGCAGGCACGACCAATGCTGCCTTGCCTGGGCGTCTACGTAGTCCAGCCCCGAGGCGCGGTCCTCGCCGAGAAGGCCGAGCGCCTTGAGGTAGATGGCGTCGGCTTCGTCTTGGGTGACGTCGTCGGATCTGCCGAAGAGCTCGTCGATGCTCACGCCGTAGAGCTCGACGATGAGGGGCAGCATCGAGATGTCGGGCATACTCTGGCCGCACTCCCATTTGGAGACGGCGGCCTTGGTGATCCCGAGGTGGCTGGCGACTTCTTCTTGCGTGAGGCGATGCGCGGTCCTCAGGGAGACGAGGGTGTCCGATAATGACAGCTTGCTCATGGGCTCTCCTTCGATTGACTCCACCCAATTATCCGATGCAGAAATGCCGCGAACAAGCGAGAGTGCGTGGACACACCTCGGCAGAAAGTCAACTAGCGGTTGACGGGGAGTGAGCGCACTGCGATAGGCGGCGCATCGCTCACGGGGTCGATCGCTGCCGCCTGCTGCGCCCCTGCCGCTTCCTTTCCTGGCATCGTGGAGGAGGCATCTTCGCTCTCCTGGCACCTCTGAGAGGACTTGCTGGGATTTGGCGTCTATGGGCCGACTATACTTGTACATGCAGGCGCATTGCGCGCTAACTTGCGTCGGCTATGGGACGCGGGAAGATTTCTCGTGCTGATTCTTTCCGAGCAACGCCAAGCCAAATTTGCCGAAGATGATTCGTCCCCTCATGCCGAGGAAGGTAAAAAGATGGATACAGCAAGAACTCGAAAGAATGGCCTCGTAATCTTTTGCGCGCTAGGCCTCCTCCTTTACGCCTACGGCGTTGCCTCCGCTCGATACATCCCCGTCCATATCGAGGGCGTCGCTCTTCCCCTCGACTTCATGGTCGGAATCCCGCTCGGCTTCTACCTGCTCGTGGTGAGGCCGAGGAAGCTCACGCTGCTCGCCGTCATCCCGGTCATCTGGATGGGATATGCGCTCAGCGTCGTCGCGCTCGGGTCGCCCGAGGCCGGCATCCTCCCGTACCTGCTCTCCGTATTGGTCCCGGTAGAGCTCGCCATCGCAGTCAGGGAAGTCCGGAAGATCGTCGGGGTCTACCGGTCCGCCAAGGAGAGCAGCGACGACCCCATGGCGTGGTTCAAGGACACGATGCGCTACCTCGTCCGTAAGGACATGCCGGCGAGCATGACGGCGGCCGAGCTCAGCGTGTGGTACTACGCCCTGCTCTCCTGGCGAAAGAAGCCCTACGTGCTGCCGGGCGAGAAGGCGTTCAGCTACCACAACGCCGGCGGCTACATGAACATGATGCTCGGCCTCGCGCTCGCGTTCCCCGTGGAGATCGTCGGCGTCCATATGCTTGTGTCCCAGTGGAGCATCGCGGCAGCGTTCGCAGTCACGGCTCTCTCGGTCTACGCGGTCGTGTGGCTCGCGGGCGATGCAAGGGCCCGCATCATGCGGCCCGTCGCAATCGGCGCCGACTACGTTCGCATGGAATGCGGCATTCAGATGTACGCCACGATTCCGTTCGCTGAAATCGAAAAGGTCTGCCTCTCCGAGAACGACATCCGAGATATCGAGAAATCGGACAGGCTCAACTATGGGACGTTCTACCAAGCGAACGTCTGGATCGTGTCGAAGCGTCCTATTACGGTTCGCACCATGCTCGGCGAGAAGCAAGTGCGAGTCATCGGCTTGAGCCTCGACGACCCCCCGCGCTTTTACGGATGCAGCCAAGGAGTGTTCGGAGGGTTTGAGTGATTAGCGTTGTCGCTCCCGTTGTCGTGGCGCTCGCATTTATGCTCTCCATCGCTTCGGTCTGGGTCGTTAAGCCCGGCTCTAAGCTATGGAGGATGCGGGATACTGGTTACGACAAGAACCGCCCACCGAGCAAAACGGAATGGCGCACTGCGCAAATCGGCTACACGGTGCTGCTCGTCTTTCTCGGTGGATTATTCACTATTCTTGCCTGGATCAGCCTTTCAACCTAGAGACCTACAGGCAAAGGGCATGGGCGCGGAGCTTTTTGAAATAAGGTAAAGATGTTGATGGACTATGCCGATAATGCAACCAATCCAAGCGACGACGAACACTTTTTACAACGAGCGTAAGGAGGCTTCTTCGCCTCAATGCTACAGGCGGATATGGTGTCGTTGATGGAATGGGATTCGAACAAAAAGACGCTGGGCGTTGGGCGCTGCACGACCCCTAGGGTTTACGGGGTCAAATTGACCCCGTGCGCCTGAACAGGCGTTTCTCTCTGAAAACTACCCAATGAGCTACGCCGGCTGGGCTTCGAGGCGGATCGACGATCGGTCCGCAAGCTCCATGTAGTTCGGGCCGAGCCAGAGCGGCAGCTCCTCCTGCCTCACGATGAGCGGCATGCGGTGATGGATGGGTGCCATGTCGGCGTTCGCCTCGGTGGTGACCATTGAAAAGGCATCGCCCTTCCACGTGCAGCCAATGAGGATGATGTCCTGCCCGGGCACGCGGAACTCGTACTGGCGCTTGATTGGCTTGCCGGTCTTGGGCGAAGGGAATGTCTCGCTCTGGCTGGACTCAAAGAAAGCAGGCACCGGTATGACGCAGCGACGGTGCTCCATTGAGTCGCGCCAGGTGGGCTTCATGGCGCTTTCGATGCGCGTGTTGAAGACCACCCCGGGCTTCCACGACTCCTCGAAGCCCCAGGACAGATCGCGGGCGGCAAGGCTCCCCAGGCCCAGGTTCGGGGCGGGCTGCGCCGTGTCGAACGACGGCACGATGAGGGGCGCGAGCGACTTCGGGTACGCCTGCGGCTTTCGCGCAGGCCAGTCTGGCTCCAAGTTGAGCGGCGCGCCGACCTCGATCTGCCGCACGATTTCGAGAACCTCGTCGAATGTGAATATGACGCATCTTCCGCACATGGCAACATCGTAGCAGCCAGCCCGTGCGCCTGCGGGAACGGTAGCCGAATCGCAACCGGGATGTGCGCCGCCGTCCCAGCATGGCCCGGCGGCGCCGATTCCCGACGGCCTACTCTCGGGCGACGATGAAGGCCGTGTCCTCGCGGATGTAGTTGTTCGCGTTCCAAGAGTAGTCGCCGTCGTGGTCGTAACGCTCGACGTAGGGCACGCCTGCAAGCTCCGGCCTGTTGCGATTGCCCTCGCCGATGCCGACGACAGGGTACGTCTTCCAGCCGGACTCGTATTCGCGCATGAAGACGACGTCGCCGATCTCGACTTCGGATGTGGGAACCTCGACGGCATCGAGGAGATCGCCCAGGCGCAGGGTCTCGGGCATGGCCTCGTCGAAGCTTCGCAGCATCTCGTCGAAGTCGTATTCGCGCTGCTCGCGGGACTCCGGGATATCGTGCCATCCGTTCACATTCCAGTCCTCGTCGTAGGAGACCTCCCTGCGGCCGACGATCTTCCAGCCGTCGATGATGTAGACGCCGTTGTCTCCCTGGTCGCCGAGGTTCTTGAAGCGGTCGACGCCCACGCTCGTCGAGCCGCCGAAGAAGTTGCACATCACCTGCGCGATCCGCGCCCAGCCGTAGTTGTCGGAGCTCGGGGGACGGTACCCCTGCAGCTCGCAGTACCGAAGCAGCGGCTCCACCGTGTCGCGACCGCCGTTCCAGTGGAGGTACAGCGCCAACTCCTTGTCCGGTGTCGTGATGACTGCCCTGTTTCCCATGGTCTTGCCTCCTTGGTCTAATGCGGCGAGCCCTTCGCTCACCGCCTCGTGACCAGATGGCCTGCACGGGTTCTGCACGTGCCGCAAGGAATGAGCGCATGTCTTCGCGAAACCTGCACCACGTCATGGATGGGCGCATTGTCGCTTGTGCGGGTTTCGTGAGGAGATGAGCGCCTTGCGGTGCGATGCAGGTTCAGTGCGAGCGTTATCTGGATAGAGGCGTGCGAGGGGCCGTGCCGCCAAGCAAGGAGGCGCTTGGAAGCGGGCTGCACCGGCAAGCGGATCGGAGCCGCATATTAGAAATGGATGGGCGGGGCGCCGCGCCGCGTCGATATGAGCCGCTAGGAGACGAGCTCGTCCGCCACGATCTCCTCCACGAACCAGCGCGGGTCCTCGTAGTAGAGCTGGGTGATGCGCTCGCCGATGCGTATCGTGTAGCAGATGCCGTCGCCACCGACCTTGCGCGACGAGGACCGGCGGACGCTGCGCACGTCGTCGATGGCGTAGGTCTTGCCGTCGTACCACTGGATAGAGAGCGGCCTAACGCGACCGTCCTCGTCCATGCGGGCGGTGACGGACACGTAGCGCTTGCGCCAGCCGCCGGCTCCCTTCATGCCCGTCACCTCCTTCCTATCTCAGAAACCCGATCGGATGCACGGTGTTGTCCCGCTTGATGTCGAGGCCTCCCATCACCTCGTCGGTGAGCTCCACCGCGCGGTGCACGCAGCGGTTGCCGAAACGGGACCTGAGCTCGTCGATGGCCAGGTCGAGCCTCTCGGCCCTGAGCGCCTCCTCGGCGTCGCCGAAGATGTCGCACTGCAGCGGGTCGTCCATCGAGGAGAGGTTGGTTGCACGAACGTGGATGGCGCGGATGGCGTGCTCCTCGTCGAGCGGCTGGTTCGCCTCGATGAGCCCCATCGCGAGCTTCGCGACGTCCGATGTCAGGCACGTCGGCATTCGCAGCGTCGTCTGCCTGGAGTACCCGGACAGATCCCCCGCGCGCCTCACGCCCACGGATACCGTGCGGCACCTGAGGCGCGACTCGCGCATCCTCTGGGAGACCGATTCGGAGAGAAGCCACACGAGCGCCTTCACGTCCGACTCGCACACGAGGTCGCGCGGGGCGGTGAGCCCGTTGCCGATGCCCTTCACCACATAGTCGACGTCGGCCTTCGCGGGATCCATCTGCCGAACCGGGCTCCCATCGATGCCGTTGGCGAAGTCGCGCAGCATGAATCCGATCTTGCCGAAGCGCCTGCCGAGGAAGTAGTCGCCCGCATGTGCCAGGTCCCCTATGGTCTCGTAGCCCGCCGCGTGGAGCTTGCGGGCGGTGGCGGGGCCGACGTAGATCATCTCGGATGCCGCCATGGGCCAGGCGACATCGCGGTAGTTCTCGCGTGTGATCGAGACGACCCCGTCACCCGGGTCGGTGTCGCTTCCGAGCTTGGCGAACACCTTGTTCCACGACACCCCGACGGAGACCGTGAGCCCGAGCTCGTCCTTCACGCGACCAGATATCTCATTCGCCACGAGCATCGCGTCGCCCCCGAAGAGATGCAGGGAGCCCGTCAGGTCGATCCAGGACTCGTCGAGCCCGAAAGGCTCCACGAGGTCGGTGTACTCGTAGTAGATCATTCGGGCGAGGCGCGAGTAGCGCTTGTAGGCGGCGTAGTCCGGCGGCACGATGACGAGCTGCGGGCACTTCTGCCTGGCCTGCCATATCGCCTCCGCCGTCTTCACGCCGCAAGCCTTGGCCTCTCGCGACTTGGCGAGGATGATCCCGTTCCGGCGCTCCGGGTCGCCGGCGACGGCCACCGCCCTGCCGCGAAGGCGCGGGTCGAGGTGCTGCGCGACGGATGCGTAGAAAGCGTTCATGTCGATATGCATGATCACGCGCTCGCTCACGCAGCACCTCCTCATTGTGTAGGAACATATGTTCGATAATTGAATTACTTATGATGCGCTTTCCCGACGACCTAGTCAATCGAACAAATTGTGTTTTCCCGGCGCGGGGCCGGCACCCGGCTGCGGGGTCAAATTGGCCCCGCAGCTCTGACCTGGTGTTTTCCCGAAAAGCGCGATGGCGCCCACTTCCCGCCATCCCTGGGGGGATGCGCCCCGGGCGGCCGCCTGGGAGCCGTGCGCGCCCGACCCGTCATATCCGGGCGGAATCGGTAACAGATCGCCAACATCGCATACTAGCCCTTCACATTCAAGAGGGGTGTCCCATGGATGCACATCTTTATCCTTGCTCCAGGCGTAGGATGTACGCATCGCTGCATTCGATCGAGAGTGCAGCGGGCAGGATGACCGACCACGAGTAGATGCGCAGGAAGGAGGGCGTGACGATGGAGATCGAACTGCCCTCTCACCACCTCCTCGCGAGCACTCGGTCGAAGGAACCGCGAACGGTGATGACGAAGCCTTGATGCGATTCCGCAAAGCCTGCAAATAGCCTCGACTATACGTCGGGGCTTTTTTATTCACCAGAGCAGGGTCGCAAGCGACGGCGCAAGCCCCGGTTGTGCGCATTTTGCGGAAGACGTGCTTAGGGACGCTTAGGGACGCCTAACCGCGACTTCCCATTTGCCGACGCCGGAAGACCCTGCAACCATCTGCGAACCAACAGCGCTCACAAGCGCTCAACCGAAATCAAGAGGAATCGAGCAGGAGGAAGCGAAATGGACAACGGAAGCCAGCGCGGTCACGCGGCGTTCCCGGACATGGAAGCAAAGCGCCCGGACGGCGACGTGCCGGAGGAGGACATCGAGGAGCTGCTCGATGTCAAGTACGTCGCCTCGAAGCTGAAGGTGTGCACCGCCACGGTCTACAAGATGGTCCGCGAGGGCAAGATCGAGGCAGTGCACCTCAACCGCCTTGTGCGCATCACCCCGAAGGGATACAAGCAGCTGATAGAGAAGCGATCGAGGAAGGGGCTCTAGGGCGCCATCCGGCCGGGCCTGCTCGCAAGCAGACAGGACTTTCGAAGATATGACAGAGACCAGAGAGACAGAGACGAAGCATCAGGTGCCGATCCAGGACATCTACTCGCCCCACGAGGCGGCCGCGCTGCTCGGGATGAAGGTGAACAGGATCTGGGAGCTCGCGAGGGGCGGAGACGACCCCTTCCCGCTGCGCAGGCTCGCCGGGATGAAGAGGGGGTCGATCGTCTTCCGCGACGAGATGCTCGACTGGACGCGGCGCAACTTCTGCCTCGTCTCGGAGAGGCGCAGGAAGTGAGCGGCAGCGGCGAGAGGGACGACGGCGACGCGTTCCTCATCGTCCGGCCGTTCATGTGGAGGGAGCTCGGGCTCAAGGGCGTGCAGCTGCTCGTCTTCGCCCGCGTCTACGGCTTCTGCGCAGGCGGCGGCAGCTTCTACGAGAGCCGCAGGAGCACCGCAGCGTACCTCGGCATCTCCGAGCGCTCCGTCATACGCGCCGTGGGCGAGCTCGCGGACGGCGGGCTGATCGTCGAGGAGGGCCCGGCGTGGGCGCCGGACGGCTGCTCCACCCGCTGCTACCGGCTCGGCGGCGCCGCGCTGCGCCATGCGGGCGACAAAACGTCACCCCCTGACATCAAGGGCGCCGACCCAGGGGCGGCAGGTGACACCCCGTCACCTGCAGGGGTGAAGGCCTGGCACCTGATAAGTAAAGAAGAAAACAAAGGATTCTAAAAGAAAGGCGACGAAGATGGGCGATGAGATCAAGCGGAGGGGCTCGGAGCTGCTGACCTACACCGAGGCGAAGGCGCGGAAGATGGACGTGCCGGAGCCAGATCCCGTCAGCTGCGAGTGGTGCGGAAGCCCCCTGGAGCCGATCGGCATGACGGGGTTCCGGGGCGCGTTCCACTGGATAGGGGCCGAGCCGTGCGGCTGCGAGGGCGCCGCCAGGGAGCGCGAGGAGCAGAGGCGGCGGGAGGAGCTGGAGGAGAAGTCCAGGCTGCGCGAGGCCTTCGTCCGGTGCGGCGTGAAGAGGAGGTTCCTCGACGCGACGGTCTGCCACGCCGGCCTGTCGGCCTACCTCGACGGCTTCTCGGACAGCCCGGGGGTTGGCCTCTACATTTGCGGCCCCTCAAGGGCCGGCAAGACCTACGCGGCCTCGGCGGTAGCGATGGCTTTTTGCGCTTCCGGGTACAGGACGATCATGACCACGTCCCTGTCGATGCTCGACGCCGTGAAGGCCAGCTTCGACGGCGACGCCAAGCACGGCATAGCCAGGTTCGCGTCGTGCGACGTCCTCATAATCGACGACATCGGCAAGGAGAACGCCAACTCCTGGGTGATGACGACGCTCTTCCAGATCGTCAACGAGCGCTACGAGGCGATGCGGCCGACGATAGTCACATCACAGTACCTGCCCGACGAGCTCATGCGGCGGATGTCCCGCAACGGCGAGAAGGAGAGCGCCATCGCGATCACGGAGAGGCTCAAGGAGACATGCCGGCTCGTGCGCCTGCCGAGGCGCACGAATGTGAATCTGATGGAGGACGTGCTTAGGGACGCTTAGGGACGCCAGGCGGCACAGCACGGGGCGCACGCGCCGAGCGCGTCGGCTATAAAGCACCCAAGCGGCGGGGACGGACGCCAGCCGAAACGCACATAGACAGAAACGGGCCGAGACGACATGACCGCCCCGCCGCGAACCTCGGCCATGCGACGGCGGCGCCCGAAGGACAACGAAGAGAAGGAGCCCCGATGTACAACATGGCACCGGCAACTCCGAAAGAGCAGAAGAGCCTCGAGGAGGCATGCCAGAAGAACGGCTGGCTGAAACGAGGCGGCTTCGCTTGGCAGGACGACCCATACCTTGAGGAGTACCCCTACGAGTTCGACAGGTGCTTCTCGATGGACGACCTCTCGGACTTCCTCAAGGCGGGCAACTGGGCGATCCGACAGGGCGTCATCTACGGCGACCTCGCCTTCATACAGCAGGTCGACGGCGGCGACGAGTGGTGGACGCTCAAGCAGGACGGCCCCGATTGGGTGCCCTTCGAGTCGCTCAGCCTTCAGGCGATAGCCAAGGAGCGCTCGGAGCTCGTGCGCTATGTCGCCGGGATGCGGATCGCCACCGTCGAGGAATGCAAGCACCTCGACTACCTGCCGATAAGCGCAGGGCTTACCTGGGGCGGGAACGCCTTTCCCTATCTCGACGACGGCTCAGTCATAGCCAGGGGCGAGAACTTCCTCATGTCGGTGGAGGGCAACTACCTGGGCAAGATGCTCACCTTCAAGGGCATAGACCTGATCGACATCCCCGAGGAAGAGCAAGAGGGCATGACGCTCCTGCAGGCCATCAACGCCCAGCTCAAGGCGTACGAGGCGCAGACAAAAGAGCCCGCGACCCCGACCCTGGAGCAGCGCAGCCAGGAAGCAAGGCTCGCCGCAGAGCACCAAGGCAAAGCCGAGCGCGCAAGCGATGCGCGCTCGAACGAGAGATAGACGAAGGAGGCAGGAAATGGCAAGCGATTTCGGAGACGAGTCGGGAGAGAAGCTCTTCGACTGGTTCCTCAGGATGGGCCAGGACATGAGCGAGGAGGCGCTCCGCGCCTCGGCCGAGAGGCTCAAAGGCGCAATCCAGAACCTTCGCGGGAACCTGGAAGACGCCGCCCCGCAGCAAGACGAGGAGGTGCGCGAGTTCGCGCGCCTCGACATGTCCGAGTTCGAGGAGCTCCCCGACTACGAGAGCCTGAAAGCGATCATCGGCGAGAGGCTCGACGATGCGGCCATCGAGCACGACTTCGCGAAGGTCGACGGCCACGACCACCTGGTGTTCCGCATCGCGGACGCGCCGGAGGTCGACGAGGTGTTCGCCGGGCTTGAGCAAGATGTGGATGCAGAGCTTGAGCGCGCCTGCGAGGCGCGCGAGATCGAGCTCACGGAGGCCCGCGACCAAGAGCCCCTTGAGGACAAGGCCAAGGCAGCCCGCGAGGCATCGAAGGCCGCCCATGAGGCGAAGGACGCCGCACGCGAGGTCGAGCGGGTCGAGGTGAAGAGCCGATGAGGGCGGAGCTCTCGCTCATCGCAGCGCTCTCCGCCATCGCATTCCTCGCAGGAGACGCCGCCACGGCCGTCCTCTGCGCCATGGGCAACTCGGAGGGCGATGTCGCAAGCGCCGCCCTGTCCATGGCGCAAAGCGGCACCCTGCTGTCCCTAGAGCCCCTCCCGCTCGCCATCGGCGCGGCATGCGCCTGCGCGGTCTGGCTCGTATGGGTGCGCTGGTGGGAGCGTCGCGGCCGCTACCGCAAGGGCGAGGAGCACGGGTCGGCGCGCTGGGCGACGCAAAAGGAGATGGAGGCGTTCTCGGACAGGAAGGACGCTGACAACAACATCCTGCTCACCGAGCACGCCAAAATCCGCCTCATCGACAAGACCCACGACCAGAGGACCGAGACGAACAACAACGTTCTCGTCATAGGCGGCCCCGGCACCGGCAAGACGCGCTACTTCGTGAAGCCCAACCTCATGCAGCTCAACGCCAACTACTTCATCACCGATCCCAAGGGCACGCTCATCCACGACATGGGGTGGGTGCTCGAAGACGCCGGATACGAGATCCGCACCTTCGACACCATCGACTTCACCCGCTCCCTCCACTTCAACCCCATCGATTACATCAAGGGCGAGGCGGACACGCTCCGTTTCGTGGAGTGCCTCATCCGCAACACCACAGGAGACGACCAGCACTCAGGCGACCCCTTCTGGGAGAACGCCGAGAAGCTCCTCTACACCGCGCTCATCTCGTACCTTCTGCTCCACTGCCCCGAGGAGGACCATAGCGTCCCAGGGCTGCTCTCGCTCTTGGCGCTCGCCGACGCGCGCGAGGACGACGAGGACTACATGAGCCCGCTCGACATGCTCTTCCACGAGATAGAGACCGGCGAGAGGCTCATGAGGGTGGCAGAGTCGAGCGGCTACGACATCTCATCGCGAGAGTTCCAGCCGGCATCGAGCGGCTATGCCTGGGTGAAGGTTGCGAAGCCCGTCCGTCCGGAGGACGACTTCGCGCTCGCGAGCTACAAGCAGTTCAAGGTGGCCGCCGGGAAGACCCTGAAGTCGATCATGGTCTCGTGCAACGTGCGCATGAAGCCCTTCGACATCGCCGAGATGAAGGAACTGCTCGCCTACGACGAGATGGCGCTCGACCACCTGGGGGACGCGCGCGCCAAGGTGGCTGTCTTCTGCTCGATGTCGGACACGGACTCCACCTTCGACTTCGTCTTCGCGCTGCTCATGCAGCAGGCGCTCGACACCCTCTGCGAGGCGGCACTCTCGCGCTTTTCGGGCGCTCTCCCCAGATGCGTGCACTTCGTGTTCGACGAGTTCGCAAACATAGGCACCATCCCAGACTTCGAGCGGATGATCACGGTGACCCGGAGCCGCAACATCGCGGTGTCCATGATCTGCCAGTCGCTCTCCCAGCTCGACGAGAACTACGGGGAGAACAACGCGGCGACCATCATGAACGCATGCGACACGCTGCTCTACCTCGGGGGAAAGTCGGCGGACACAAACCAGAAGATCGCGGACATGATCGGCAAGCAGACAGTGGCCAACGTCTCCGTGAACGACTCGCGCGGCGCGAACCCCACCTACACGCACAACTACGGGCTCATCGAGCGCGACCTCATGCAAGCGAGCGAGGTGTCCCGCATGCCCCGCGACCAGGCGCTCGTACTCATCAACGGCGCGCAGGCCTACCTGGACAAGAAATACCCGCTGGATGCGCACCCGAGGCGAGAGTCGCTTGAGGCCGCGAGCAAGCGCGGAGCATTCGACTTCAAGCGGTATCGCGCGCTGAGGGAGGGGATGCTCATGGGCGAGTGAGTAAGCTGCGGCAGGCTAAGCCTCCAAGTACCGGCAATGATTCCACGCACCACCGGTCGCCGCAGCCAATCAAGACGCAAAGGAGCGCATCGCGCCCTTCGCAACTACCAATTATACCCTCGCCCGCAAGGGCTCCATTCCACTTCAGGGGCGCATGCGGGCAATCAAGACGCAAAGGACAAAGAACATGCTCGCAAACATCATCAGCCTGGTCTCCGGCTGCGTGACCTTCCTCGGCGGTTTCCTCGTCGTATGGGGCGCGGTAAGCCTGGGACTGGCGATCCGTGAACAGCAGGGAGGCAGCCAGATCGCCTCCGCAATTTCCACCATCGCGGGCGGCGCGATCATCATCGCCGCAGCGGTCTACTTCGGGATGCTAGACACATCCTGGCTCCCATCGTAGGGGCGTGGTCGCCATGTCGCTGCAGATCCCCATACAGAAGGACATCGGCGAATACGAGGAGAAGATCGTCGGCAAGCTCTCCTTCCGCACGCTCGTGTGCGTGGCAGGAGGCTTCGGCTCGGCGATCCTCGTTGCAGCCCTATGCCACTTCTGGATAGGCATCGAGGTCGCGGACGCAGCACTTCCCGTCATGTGCGCATCCATCCCGTTCTGGCTCGCCGGTTTCTGGCGGCCCTTCGGCATGCGCGCGGAGAAGTTCGCGCCGCTACTCGCTAACCACCACCTGAAAGACCAGAAGCTGCTCTACTCGTGCCCCGCCGCCCCCGACCTCCAGAAGGCCGAGGCAGGCAGGCCCACAAGGCGCGCGAGACGGGCAGCCAGACGCAAAGGAGCTGAAGGCAATGAGCCATCCCGATAAGAAGACATCTGATCCAAGGAAGCGAAAGGAAGAGAAGAAGGCGCTCAAGGGCAAGCGGAAGGAGGCCCGGAACAAGGCGAGGTCGCATGCTGGCGCTGGGATGCTGCGCCAGATGATGGGTGGCTCATCGAACGCCGACCGCAGCAAGAAGGCGCACGAGGAGAGGGTCGCGGGCCAGAAGAGGGCGCGCGCCGCCGCGCGGGACATATCCACCTTCATCGGCTACGACGCCATCTATCGCGACGGCATCGCCCAGGTCGAGGAGGGGCTCTTCTCCCAAACCGTCGAGTTCGCCGACATCTCCTACCAATCGGCGCGCAAGGAGAGCCAGCAGAACATCTTCACCGTGCTCTCCTCGCTCTACAACTACTTCGGCGCGGATTCCTCCGTGCAGCTCACCATAGCGAACGTCCCGATCCCCGACGAGGAAATCGGCAACAAGCGCTTCTTTCCTGAGTCCGACCACGACACGGCGAGATACGCCCGGGAGTACAACCAGATCTTGAACGACAAGATGCGCGAGGGCGTCTCGAACCTCACTCGTCACCGCTACCTCACCTACATGGTTGGAGCTGCCGACGTAGACGAGGCCGTGCCGAAGCTCGCCCGAATCAAGGGAGACGTCACCGACACGCTCTCCCGCATCCGCTGCGAGGCGCACGCGCTCGACGGCACCGAGCGGCTGCGCGCGATCCAGTCGCAGCTGCGCCCACGATCGCCCTTCACCTTCTCATGGGACAAGATCAGCCCGAGATCGAACGTGCGCACCAAGGACCTCATCGCACCGGCGCTCATAGACTTCAAGCCGGACAGTCGCTCAGACATCTTCAAGGTCGACAAGACGTACGGCTGCGTGCTCTCGATCCGCACGTTCGGCTCGATGCTTGAGGACCACTACCTCGCCAACATCATCGACCTGCCGATGCCGCTCTCGGTGAACCTCCATGTCCAGCCCATCGCCCAATCAGACGCGCTCGCGCTCGTGAAGCGCCAGCTCGACTGGATGGACAAGGAGATCATCGACGAGCAGATGAGCGCGATGAAGAAGGGCTACGACTACACGATCCTGCCGCCCGAGCTTCGGTACTCCAAGGAGGAGGCGGAAGAGCTCCTGGACTTCCTGCGCAACAAGAACGAGCGCCTCTTCGTATACACAGGACTCGTCTACACCTACGCCGACACGGTGGAGGAGCTTGAGCGCCAGGTCGAGCAGATCATCTCGGTCGGGCAGGGCAACTCCCTCGGCATCGAGCCCCTCTACTACCGACAGCGCCAGGCGCTGAACTCGGTGCTGCCCTTGGGGCTGAACCACATGGACGTCACCCGCTACCTCACCACGGGCCAGATCGCCATGCAGATGCCCTTCGCCTCCTTAGAGCTCAACCAGGAGGGAGGCGGCTACTACGGGCAGTCCAAGCAGTCCGGCAACCTCGTCATCTGCAACCGCAAGAAGCTCGCGAGCCCCATGGGATTCGTCTGCGGCAAGCCGGGCTCCGGCAAGTCGTTCTCAGTGAAACGCGAGATCACCAACACAGTGCTCGCATACCCCGACGACGAGATCATCATCTTCGACCCGGCCGGAGAGTACGGGAACCTCATCGAGGCCCTGGGAGGCGTGAACGTGCGGCTCGCGCCCGATGCGGACACCTCGCTCAACCCCTTCGACCTCACCGACGTCGAGGGCCGCGCCGACGCCGCGCAGCTCGCGTTCAAAATCGATGCCTTCCTGGCCTTGTCCTCAGCCATGATGGCGGAGTCGTCAGAGGGGCTTCCCGAGGCGGACAAGTCCATCATCACGCGCTGCGTCGAGGCGGCATACGCAAGGCATGCCGAAGACGGCGCAACGCCCACGCTCACCGACTTCCACGGGATACTGCTGGAGCAGCCCGAGGCCGAGGCGCGCGACATAGCCCTCCGCTACGAGCGCTACGTCACAGGGGCGCTCTCCTTCTTCAACCGGCAGTCCAACATCGGATTCGCGAACCGCATCACCAACATAGACCTGCACGACCTCTCCACCAACATGCGCGTCTTCGGAATGCTCACAGCTCTAGAGACCGTGAGGAACCGCATGTACACGAACTTCGAGCGAGGGGTGACCACCTGGCTCTACATCGACGAGGTGCAATCGCTCTTCGGCCATCCCACCATCATCGACTACTTCGCGAAGTTCTGGGCGGAGGGGCGAAAGTTCAACCTCATCTGCACGGGCATCTCCCAGAACACCTCCCACATGCTCACCAATGAGCGCGCGCGGACGATGGTTCTCAACTCGGACTTCTGCCTGCTGCACAAGCAGGCGGCCCAGGACCTCGCATCGTGGGCGGAGATGCTCTCGCTCTCCGCTGCCGAGAAGGAGTACATCGACGAGTCGATCAAGGCAGGAGAAGGCCTTCTCGTGGCGGGAGGAGCGCGCGTGCCCATCCGCGACGACTTCCCCAAGGGACTGCTCTACGACCTCTTCAACACCAAGCCGGAGGAGATCGCGCAGCTAAAGCGCGCCAAGGCCTTCAACGACAACGCCAGGAAGGGCGCTTGATCATATGGATGCAAAGGAGCTCGTACAGGACAGCAGCGCCATCTCAGACATCGTCACCGCACGCAAGGTCGATGCCGTGAGCGCAGGGATCGTCAAGGACGACGAGTCCCAGAAGCTCTCCGTGCTCACAAAGCGGGAAGACGCGCTCGGCGTGCGCGCGTCGAGAAAGCGCGACAAAGCCAACAGGACAGCGCGCGC
Organism: uncultured Ellagibacter sp.; assembly: GCA_934613165.1. Taxonomy (GTDB): domain Bacteria; phylum Actinomycetota; class Coriobacteriia; order Coriobacteriales; family Eggerthellaceae; genus Ellagibacter. The sequence continues at coordinate 2,589 of CAKTSW010000003.1, read as the reverse complement.
AAAGCAGGCTGTGCCTGCATCGAGTTCGGGCGCTGAACCCAAAGACCTCGAATCGTCCAACGAATACGCCGAGCCGACCGATACGAAGGACAAAGCGCTGCGCGCCCGCCAGATCGCAATGCGGGAAGCAGTGTCCGAGCTCGACGACACCGACGAGTTCGAGGGTGCCCAAGGCGCATACGATGCCGGGAGGACGACCAAGCGCGCAGCGAGCTATGCACGGAACGCACGCAAGAGCGATGCTGCAAGCGCTGCTGGCAAAGTCGAAGGATCCGCCAAGCGCGCAAGCGCCCTGGGTGCCAAGAAGTCAGGGGCTGCCAGGGCGTCAGGGGCGAGCGGCGCACAGGCGCAGGCGACGCAGCACGCCGCAGCGCAAGCTGCGGGAACGGCCGCCAAGGCTTCCGCATCGACGTCTGGGAGCACGGCGGTCGCGGGCGCGCTCGGGGGAAGCGGCCTTGCCGCAGCGGGCGGGGTCCTCTGCGGGGTCATCGCCTTCGTGCTCATAGCCCTCCTCGTGGGCCAGATGGTATCGGCGCTCTTCGGGTTCTGGGATGCCGAGGACAAGAAGCGCTCCATGGAGGGCCTTCCGCCCTACATCACCTACGAGATAGTCGAGGAGGCCATCCGCTGCCAGGAGGAGTACGGGCATCCCGCAGGCTGCACCATCGCCCAGATCATCGCGGAGTCCGGCCAGGGAGAGTCCATGAGCCAACTCGCGACGCGCGACCACAACCTCTTCGGCATGAAATGGTCGGCGAGCTTCGCCTCCGCCCCGGAGGTCGCTGGCAAGGCGGGATGGTCCACCAAGGAGGAGTACTCGCCCGGCGAGATCACCACCATCACCGCGTACTTCACGGTGTTCAAGGGCGACGTCGAGTGCATACGATTCCGCAGCCGCGTGTTCCTGCAGGCGTCCCACTACCGCAACAACGCAATCATCCGCGAGGCGATATCGGAGAAGTCGTCCGACAAGATGGCCGAGGGCCTGAAGGCCGCGGGCTGGGCCACGAGCTCAAGCTACGTGGAAAGCCTGAAATCCATCATGGACACCTACAACCTGCGAAGGTTCGACTCGATGAGCGTCGAGGACCTTGAGCGCGGGGCGCTCTCGGGCGATGTCATCGTGCAAGCCGCATACAGCCAGCTGGGTGTTCCCTACGTGTGGGGCGGCTCGACGCCCGGGGTAGGCCTCGACTGCTCGGGCCTAACGCAGTACTGCTACGCGAAGGCAGGCATCCAGATACCGAGGCAGTCGGAGGCCCAGGCCGCCTTCGGAAAGAAGGTCCCCGTCTCGCAAGCGAGCCCGGGCGACATCCTCTGGAGGCCGGGCCACGTGGCCATATACATCGGAGGAGACCAGTACATACACGAGCCGCACACAGGGGCGGTCTGCACCATCGCAAGCGGCGCGTCGTACTTCACGAGCGCCATCAAGATCAGATAGGGAAAGGATCCAGACATGACAAGGAAGAACAAGATCATGACAGCCGCAGCGGCAATAGCGCTGCTCCTGCTCGTGGGGTCGGGCGTCGCGCGTTGCACCCTCGCGACCGAGGACGTCCAAGAGGCAGAGAGCGCCGATGCGGTGCTGCAGGAGGAGGCCGACGTCAAAGAAGAAGCTGAAGCCGAGACCGCCCACATCGACGAGGTCTCCGGCCTCGCAGGCCTCGTCGGCACCTCATGGGTGGGAGCGGACGACCCGACGCTCACGCTCGCCATCGTCGACGGAGCGTTCGTCGAGGGCAAGGAGGGCAGCAACACCGTCACGTACTTCACCGTCGACTCCGAAGAGGAGTCCAACGGGGACATCACGGCAACCGTCCTCGCCTCCAAGTCCATGACAGAGGCGGCGAGCCCCGTGCTCGTCACGGTACACGAGGAGGCGGGGCGCACCCTCATCGAAAGCGATGCCTTGGCAACGACCTATGCCTCCGTCCAGACCGGGCCCAAGTCGCTATCCTTCGCAGGCGTGACCAGCAAGCTCGGAGAGACGCTCGGCGTCGACGCCGCGAAGGTCGAGGCCGCCGTCGCATCACGCGCCGCAGCGGTGTCACCCGATGCTGCTCGCGCGATATGGGACGCCGAGGTGTGGATCGACTTCGCCAACGGCACCGCCACCACGAGCTTCACGCTCGACGACGGGGCATCCACCATCGTGTCGGTGACGAGGAACGCCGACGGCTCCATCGAGGCGCTCTGATGGGCATGCAGAGGATCAAGACGCTGGCCCACAACAGGGCATTCATGTACGCGTTCGCGATCACGCTCGCCGTTCTCGCAGCGCTGCTCGTTCCCGCCCAGCCCGCCTGGGCTTCCATCGCAGACGACATCAACTCGTGGCTCTGCGGCGTGCTCCGCGACTGGTGCAACTGGATCTTCGGCGCGCAGACCGACGTAATGAGGTCCCTCGGTGCCGAGGGCGTGCTCTCCGCGCCCTTCGCGACCATGCTCACGACCGCAGGCGACGTTTCCATGTACGACATCGCGCGCGGAGTCTGGCAAGTCGCCATCGTGCCCATCGGCTGCGGCGTGCTCGGGCTCGTCTTCACCTTGAAGCTCATCGAGATATCGCAGCGCATGGACGGCAAC
>CAKTSW010000002.1 GCA_934613165.1 uncultured Ellagibacter sp. | reverse complement strand
TGCCGATGTTCCAGGGAACGCCGCCGGGCTTTTCCCCGTGCGCGACCACGTTGCCGCCGAGGTTCACGATGAAGTCGGAAAGGCCGCGGGCGCGCATGATGCGCGTCAGCTCGTCGGCGATCCATCCTTTGGCGATCCCCCCGACGTCCACCGCGGCGAGCGGGTCGTCGAGCTGCGCGAACGCGCGCCCGTCTTCCCGCCACACATGCAGGCCGCGCCAGTCCACGTGTCCGAGCGCTTCGTCGAGCGCGCGGCGAGAGGGTACGATGCCGCGCCGCAGATCCCACAGGCGCACGGCGGCGCCCATGGTCACGTCGAAGCGCCCGCAGCTGTCCGCGCAGTAGAAAAGCGCGCGTTCCAGAAGGTCGGCGGTTTCGGGCGCGATTTCCACGGCAGCCCCTCTGGTCGCGTTCAGCCGTGCGATATCGGAATGGGGAAGCGTTCGCGAGAACAGCCGCTCGAAGCGCCGCGACGCGGAGCGCGCGGCATCGAATGCGGCGAAGCAAGCGCGCTCGTCGCCGAACGCCTGCAGCGTGACGAGCGTGTTGAAGGCGAGGAACCGCTGCCGCAGCATGCCCGCGTCGTCGGGGCCGGTCGTTTCCAGAAGCTTCTCGTTCGGGATGGCGTCGAGCACCTCGCCTGCGGGCTTTCCCATGGACTACCTCGATCCTTTGTAGAAGGCGACGGCGATTTGCGTGCGGTTCTTCAAGTGCATCTTGGAAAGGATGGAACTGATGTTGTTGCGCACGGTGCCTTCGCTCAGGTACGCCGTCGCGGCTATCTCGCGGTTGTCGAGCCCCTCGGCGACAAGCCTCGCCACCTCGTATTCGCGTTCGGTCAGGCAGGCGAAGGCGGCAGGGCGCGCGGGCGCGGCTTCGATCCCGCCGGCGCCGCCTTCCTGCGCTTCGTGCAGTTTGCGGACCTCGCTGGCGAGCTCTTCGTTTTCGCTTCGCAGCGACCGGGCCTGCAGCTCCATGGAATCGCGCGTGATGTGCGCAATCGTTTGCCGTGCGGCGGCGCGGGCCGTGCGCACGGAAAGCGCGCACGATGCGGCGAGCACGCACGCGAGCACGCCGACGCTCAGAAGCGCAAGCCCTTCTTGCGCGACGCAGGAAACGAAGACGACCGCGGGCAATGCGCAGAGCGCGCGCGAGCGGTCGGCCGCGTGCGCCGCCCGAACAAGGTCGTAGGCGACGAGCGGCGAGAACGCGGCTGCGGCGGGCGCGAAGCACGCGGCAGCGCAGTATGCGCAGTGGGCGGTGAGGCTCCAAGGGCTCGGAGCGATTTCGCTTACGAGCGCGCAGCCCATTGCGGCAAGCATGGCCACGGCGAAGGGAAGTAGGCTTTCCGGGGCGGTCTGCCCCGTCGCGGCGAATTCGCAGCCGGCGACTGCCAGGCAGCACGCCAAAACGATGGCCTTGTCGACGATTCTTTCCATGCCTGCATGGTACCAAACCCGCGCAAGCCCTCTCCCCTCGCTCGCCTCTCCGTTTGTCGTGGCGCCTGGTGGACAGGGCCGTTTTCCTGCGGAAACGCGAAATCGTGACAAAAGTCACTACTTCGCGGGCGGCCTTTGACGCACTATGGGCGAAAAAGAAACGCGGCCCGCTTGGCCGCCTCAAGGGAAGGAATCGCGATGGAAGACGGAACGGGCGCGCCCGATGCGCGGCAACGCGTGGTCGAGGTGGTCGACTTGGTGAAGCGCTACGGAGACGTGCTCGCGCTCGACCACTTCAACCTGGGAATCGAACGCGGCGAGGTGCTCGGGCTTCTGGGGCCGAACGGCTGCGGGAAGACCACGACCATGAACTGCATCCTGCAGCTGCTCACCTACGATTCGGGCTCGATCCGCCTGTTCGGCGAGCCTATGTCGCCCGCACGCTACGATTTGAAGCGCCGCATCGGGGTGGTTCCCCAGCAGGTGGCCGTGTTCGACGAGCTTTCCGTGGCCGAGAACATCGACTGCTTCTGCGCGCTGTACGTGGCCGACCGCGCCCGGCGCCGCGAGCTGGTCGAAGACGCCATCGACTTCGTGGGGCTTACCGACTACCGCAAGATGCGCCCGAAGAAGCTTTCGGGCGGTCTTCTGCGCCGGCTCAACATCGCGTGCGGCATTGCGCACAAGCCCGAGCTCATCTTCTTCGACGAGCCCACCGTTGCCGTCGACCCGCAAAGCCGCAATTCCATCCTCGACGGCATTTTGCGGCTGCGCGACGAAGGCGCCACGGTGGTCTACACGAGCCATTACATGGAGGAAGTCGAGCAGATTTGCAGCCGCATCATGATCATGGACGGCGGGCGCGTGCTCGCACAAGGCACGAACGACCAGCTCAAACGTATGATTTCGCTGGGCGAGAAAATCGTGGTGGAACTTGTCGGCGCTTCTGTCTCCCGCGGGCGTGCGGCGGCGAGCACGGTGCGCGAGCTTCCCCATGTGCTGTCGTGCGAGTTTTCCGACGGAGAGCTCAAGGTGGCGTGCGAGGCGAGCGAGCGCAACCTCATGGACGTGCTCGGGGCGCTCGGCGCGGCGCGGATGCAGGTGGGGCGCGTGTACTCCGACCCGCCGACGCTCAACGACGTGTTCCTCGAAATAACCGGCCGCGAGCTGCGCGATTAGGAGTGGACGATGAAGGCTTTGTTCTGCCATACCGTGCGGATGCTCGTGCGGCAGCGCGACATCCTTATTTGGGTCGTGACGTTCCCCCTTATCCTCGCGACGCTTTTCCACGTGATGTTTTCCCACTTCGACGAGTACTACCGCGCCGACCCGGTCGATTGCGTGGTGGTCGCCGACGACAACTACACCTCCGAGCGCGCCGTGTTCTTCCGCGAGATGATCGGCGAGCTTTCGAAGCCGGGCAGCGACGAACAGCTGTTGAACGTGACCGAGGTGGAAAGCGCCGACGAGGCCCAGCAGGCGGTTCTCTCGGGCGCGGCCGCGGCGGCGATATCGCTCGACGACGAGGCGCTGCCGTCTTTGCAGGTGTCGCCGCTGGCGACGAGCACGCTCGACCAAACGGTGGTGCGCACCGCGTGCGACCGCTATCGGCAGATTTACGGCGAGATGAAGCAATCGTTTCTGAACCAGGCTTCGGGCGGCACTGACAACGCGGGCGCGGAAGGCGTGCTTGGGGAAGGCGGTTCCGACAGCGGCTTGCCCGACGGCGTTTCGCCTGATGGAAGTGGTTTTGCGTCCATTGGCGACGACATTTCCGCCTTCGCGCAAAGTCCCGAGGTCGCACAGGTCGCGAAGGCATTCGTGTCGGATGCGGTCAAGACGCAGCAGGTTTCCGTTCTGCGCACGGGGTCGAGCGGAACGGTGCGCTACTACTATGCGCTTCTGGGGTTCGCCGCGGTCATGAGCATCACCACGGCGATCGCCGCGGTGTCGGCCGCCCGGGCGAACACGGCGGCCGTCGGCGCGCGTCGTCAGGTGTCGGCGATGTCGCCCGCCCGCCAGCTTTTCGTGTGCGTGGCCGCGAGCTTCACCGTGTCGTTCGCCGCCCTGTTCCTGGCGTTCTTGTTCATGCGCTGGGTGCTCGGCGTCGACTTCGGCGGGCGCGAAGGGCTGGCGGTGGCCGCCCTCGCTGTTTGCGCGCTCATGGCAACAGGGCTCGGCGCCGTCATAGGTGCTGTCCCGAAAATAGCCCTTCCCGGGAAGATGGGGATCGCCACGGGGCTTACCTGCCTTTGCTCTCTGTTCGCGGGGCTCTACGGCGAGCCGGCGATGCAGCTGGCTGACCAAATCGCGCAAAACGCGCCCTGGGCGTCGCTTGTGAACCCGGCCGTGCAGGCGGCGAACGCATTCTACGACCTTACCTATTACGATTCGCTCGAGCCGTTCTGTTCGACGCTTGCGGTGCTCGCCGTTATGGCGGTCGTCTTCTTCGCGGCGGCGGCCGTGCTCATGAGGAGGCAGAACTATGAACGTCTTTAAGCTTGCCCTGAAGGTGGCGGCGCGGCATTGGCAGTACCTGCTCGTCTACCTTGCCGCGTTCGTTGTCATGGCGCTCGTCGGGTCGGGGGCCGTTCAGGTCGCGACGTCCGACGAGTTCCACGAGGACATGCCGAAGGTGGCGGTGATCGACCGCGACGGCAGCGCCTTGTCCTCGGCGCTTTCCGACTTCGCCCTGCGCGATTCGGTCGCGGTCCAGGTTGAGGACAGCACGTTCGGGCTGCAGGACGCCGCCGCGAAAGACCTGGCCAACTACGTGCTTATCATTCCCGAAGGATTCGAGGGCGACCTCGTCGCCGCCGCGCGCGAAGGCGGCGAGCCCCCGGTGCTCGACACGGTGATCAGCTACCAGAGCGCTCGGGGCTCGCTTGCGAACCAGCGCGTCGAGTCGTACGTCCAGGCGCTCTTCGGGTTCGCCGCGACCGACCCTGCCGCCGACGCCTGGGAAATCGCCGACGAGGCCGACCGGGCGTGCGAAGGGGAGACCCCGGTCGATTTCACGCCGGTGCAGTCGAAGGGCATCCCGGGGTCGTACCTGAACTTCGCTTCCTTCTCGTCGTACGGGCTCTTCACCGCGGTGGCCATCTTCATCGCCGTCGGCCTGGCGTCGCTTAAAGACTCCGAACTTCGCCGCCGCCTTGCCGCCGGGCCGGTGCCGAGCGCCCGCTACGGCCTTCAGGTGTTCGCGGTGTGCGTGGCGTCTTCCCTGTTCGTATGGGCCGTCATGGCCGGCTTGGGACTTCTTGCGACGAACCCGCTCGCCGAGGGCGCCTCTCCTCAGGGCGTTGCGGTGGTGCTTGCGGCGCAGCTCGCGTTCGCGCTCGTGGGGTGCGCGGCGGGGTTCCTGCTGTGGCAGATGGGCGTGAGCGAGACGATGGCCAACGGCGCGGGGAATATCGCCGGCTTGGTGTGCAGCTTCTTCAGCGGCGCGTGGATCCCGCTTTCCATCATGGGGGAGGGAGTGCGCGAGGCTGCGGCGTTCACCCCGTTCTACTGGGCGACCGACGCGATGACGCTTGTCGCCGAGGCACCTAGCATCACCTGGGACGTCATGACCCGGGCGGCGGGAGAAGTGGGCGTCGCGCTTCTGTGGGCCGCGGTGCTCGTCGTTCTTGCCGTCGCCCTGGGGCGCATCCGCCTGCGCGAGGGCGGGAAGTAGGCCCGCGAGCGGCTGCCGTCCTTCTCTTCGCCCGCTCTGCCCGTTGCTCGCCTACGCGCCTCGCCCGTCCCTCGCCTTCGCAAAACGTTGAGCCCCGCACGCTGAATTGTTGCGCGCGCACCAGCGTTGCCGTCGTGCGCGCAGGCAAGATGCGCTAGACTGTTGGCCTATGAAGACGGGGCAATTCAAACAGACGAGGGTGCGGAAAATGACCGCAGACGAGCTGGCCGAAATCGACCAGGCGGGCAACCCTGCGCTCAGCATGCTTTCGCGTTGGGCCAACAAGAAGATGCAGTGCGCGCATTGCAAGCGGTGCACGCTTCGCTGCGAGGTGCTGAAAGAACCTGGCCTCGACGTCGGCATGGTCGAGGAAGCCTACAACCGCATGATGGCCGTCCCCGCCGACGAGCGCCCGGCGGCCGTGGTCGAGCTCATGCAATCGCACTTCGACATGTACCATGCGCTGCGCCGGTGCTGCTTCTGCGGTTACTGCACCGCCGACTGCGCGGTTCACATGCTCGCCCCCGACCGCATGCGCGACTGGCGCGAGCTTTTCATGCAGGCAGGGCTCTACCAGCCCGAAAAGCTCACCATGGTCGACAACGAGTGGCACATCTTCAGCGCCTACCGCGCCATCTTCGGTATCGGGTATCCCGAAATCGTCCAGCTGCGCGACGCCGCGGCCTACGAGCCGGGCACGTTCGACACCGTGTTCTTCCCGGGCTGCTCGCTTGTGAGCTACGCCCCCGACGTGACGCGCCGCGTGGGCGAATGGCTCACGGCGGCGGGCTTCAAATGGTGCATGTCCGACGACTGCTGCGGAAGCCCCCTTATGAGCGCGGGTCTGTTCGACCGAGCGGCGGCGCATCGCCGGAAGATATTCGACCAGATAAAAGCTGCGGGCATCACGCGCATGGTAACCGTTTGCCCTGGTTGCGGCGAGGAGTTCGCCGACCTTATGGCGAACGGCATCGACATTATCCCTTTGCCCGAGCTTATTCTGGAGCGCGGTCGCGAAATGGAGGCCGAAGCGGGAATCGCCCAGCGCGCCGACGGCATGCCCGAAGACGCGGCTGCCGCGGCCTCGGCGGCGGGGCTTTCTCCTGCGGCGGCGCCTTCGGTTACCGTATTCGATTCGTGCCACGACCGCCACGACGGGCGCCATGGCCGCGCGATTCGCGGCGTGGTCAGGCGTTATATGCCGCAGGTCGAGATTCGCGAGATGGACGAGCGGCGCAAGCAGACGCTGTGCTGCGGCGCAGGCGGCGCCGTTGCCGGCTACGACCCCGAAATCACCGAGCGCCGTGTGTGGCGCGTCATCGACGAGGCCCGCTCGACCAAGGCCGAAACGCTCGTGACCATGTGCCCCACCTGCACCTACACCATCGCGCAGGCGAACCTAGGCGCGGAAGCCGGGCGCGGCATCGACTCCCATAACTACTTGGAGCTGTTCTTCGGGCAGGCGATCGACTGGGCCCAGGTGTTCGACCAGCTCGGCTCCATGTGGACGGGCGAATACGGCCCCTGGCTGAACGCGACCTTCTTCTCGTAAAGCGCGCTTTTCTCGGTTTTGCCGGTAGGACCGCGAGCCTTGCTTTCTCCGCAAGTGCGCGGCTGCTTAGTGTACTCAGATACTCTCATGTGGTCGAATACTGCCAGGTAAATCGCGTAATCGTAATAAAGTTATCCGCGGAAAATTAATTACGTAAACCTGTTGACTCAAGCTAACTTTAAGCGTACTATCGCCTTCGCATTCAATAAATTAGCCACGGCTAATAATTATTCTGCGGCATCGGGCGCCCCCCGATTCGCGGCGAAGGGAGTTCGGAAAAGTGTTTCTCGCGACGTTTTTGATCGGCCTGCGCGAAGGCTTGGAAGCCTCGCTCATCGTCGGCATTCTCGCCGCGTTCTTGAAGCGCAACAACTCCTCGCTCAAACCGCTCATCTTCGCGACGCTCGCCGCCGTGGGCCTGAGCATCGCCGTCGGCATCGTCCTCGAAGTGCTCGCGCAGTCCCTTCCGCAGGCTCAGCAAGAAGCGCTCGAAACCGTTATCGGGGTCGTGGCGGTCGTGTTCGTCACCACGATGATCCTCTGGATGAACACCAACGCGCGCTCCATGAAAGCGAACCTCGAAAACGAGGCGGCGTCGTCGCTTTCGAAGGGCGGGGCCACGGCGATGGCCGCGATGGCGTTCCTCGCCGTGATGAAGGAAGGCTTCGAAACGGCGGTGTTCCTGCTTGCCGCGTTCAACGCGGCGAAGGGCGGCGCGCAGTTTCTGGGGCTCGGCGGCGCGGCGCTCGGCATCGTCCTCGCCACGGTGATCGGGTATCTCATCTACCGCGGCGGCGTGAGGTTCAACCTCGGCACGTTCTTCAAGGTGACGGGCCCGTTCCTCATCTTGGTGGCCGCCGGCTTCGTCGCGAACGTCTTCCGCACCGGCCACGAGGCGGGCTGGGTGAACATCGGCCAGCTGCAGGTGTTCGATTTCTCGGCCGTCATCTCGAACGATTCGGTGATCGGCGCGCTCATCACGGGAATGTTCTCCATCCAGGCCGACCCGCGCCTGGTGGAAGTGATCGCATGGTTCGCGTACCTGGTGCCCGTCATGACGGTGTATCTGTGGCCGCAGATGTGGTCGCTTCCGCTCGAGCGCCGCATGCTCGTGAAGCGCGCGTTCGCGGGCGCGTGCCTTGTCGTGGCGGTCGCGATGTTCGCGCTCGTGCCGCGCGGGGAAACCGACGTTGCCGGGTCCACGCGCCCGGTCGACGCGAACGACGCCGGGGTGTCGCAGGTCACGCTCGTGTCGACGACCGACGACAAGGCGACCATCTGCGTCGAGGGCGAATCAGAAACGACGGAAGTCGAGCTTTCGAAGGTGTCGGACGGAGAACTCGACGGCTTGCCCCTTGTGCAGTGGGAGGCAACGGTGCCCACCTCGCAGGTCGAAGGGCTGCCCACCGAGAACGTCACCTTCGCCGACCTTCAGCGCATCAACGGCGGAAAGCTGCCGAGCGGGTTGAACCGCGACCGCACGCCCGGGCCTTTCACCGTCACGTGGAGCGAGACGGCCACCTACAGCGCCCGATCGAGCGAGACGTCGCTTCTGCGCGCGTCGTGCGACGGCAAGCTGACCGCGACGCTTTCGGGCGGCGGCATATCGGACACGAAGACCATCAGCGTGAGCGGCGCGGTCCAGAGCGACTGGGCGGTGTCCGACGAGGAGAGCTCGAACGCGGAAAGCACGCTTCAGCAGGCGAAACTCGCCGCCGAGGAAATGGTTCTCTGGTGGCTGTGGTGCCCGGTCGCACTTGCCGGCGTGGCAGTGGGGCTGTTCGCCTCGAGCGTGCGGGACGCGCGCAAGCGCAAGCTCGCGTAGGGCGGCGCGCCTTGTGGCGCCGCGGGATGCGCGAGAGCGGCCTCTCATCGGAACCGTGCGGCGAGAGGCGGCCCTCGAGCATCTCGAGAACCGCGAAGCGAAAGTTCGCGGCTTTATGCATCATTGGCCCGCGTAATGAAGGGTACGCGGGCCGTGGGCGATAGAAAGTTGAGGAGGCGAGCCGCCGCAGTGCTCGCCAGGATAGGAGGAAAAATGGAACTTGCAAGTATGCGCAAGCCGCTTACCTGGGCTTTCGCTGGCTGTCTGGCGCTTTCTCTGGGCGCCGGCATGGCGGGCTGCTCGTCGAGCGATTCGGGTTCGAGCTCTGACACGAAGGCCGAGCAGCAGGCCGATTCCAACAAGAAGGACGGCGTGACCCAGGTCAACATCACGCTGAAGGAGAACAAGGTCGAGGTCGACACCACCGAGGTCGAAGCCGGCCCCGTCACCTTCACCGTGACCAACGAAAGCGCTCCCGGCATCTCCGAGTGCGAGCTTCTGTACAACCAGAAGATCGTCGGCGAGAAGGAAAACCTCGCTCCCGGCCTTGATTCCGTGAGCTTCACCGTCACGCTGAACGGCGGCGACTACAAGATCTACTGCCCGGGCGCCGACAACTCCTACACCGAGTTCAAGGTGACGGGCGAGGCCGCCGCGGCTCCCGCCGGCTCCGCTCAGGACATCATGCAGGAAGGCGTGAAGGAATACGCCCAGTACATCGCCGACCAGGCGCAGTACCTCCAGGATGCAACCGCCAAGCTTCAGGAATCCGTTGAGTCCGGCGACGTCGAGCAGGCCAAGGAGGATTGGGCCGCCGCCCGCCCCTTCTACGAGCATGCTGAGTCCGCGGTCGACACGTTCCTCATGCCCGGCTACACCATCCCCGAGGGCGAAGAGGCCGACAACGCCTACTTCCTCGACTACCTGATCGACATGCGCGAGTCCAACCTCGACGAGAACGTCGGTTGGCACGGCTTCCACGCCATCGAGCGCGACCTGTGGCAGAACGGCGCCATCACCGACGACACCAAGGCGCTCGCCAAGGAGCTTGCCGAGAACTGCAAGATCTTGAACGAGCAGGTTATCCCGTCCTTCGCTGACGACCTCATGCCGGAAGACCTCGCCAACGGCGCGGCCGACCTGCTTGAAGAGGTTTCCACCACCAAGATCACCGGCGAGGAAGACGCCTACAGCCACCTCGACCTGTCCGACTTCCGCTCCAACGTCGAAGGCGCTCAGCAGGCATACGCTAACCTGCGCGACGGCCTGCTGAAGATCAACGAGGAGCTCGTCGACCGCATCGACGGCGAATTCCAGTCCGTGAGCGACCTGCTCGACTCCTATCGCGACGACTCTGCGATCGGCGGCTACGTTGCCTACACCGACGAGCTTCGCGCGAAGGACTCGCAGAAGCTTTCCGAGGCCATCCTCGCGCTGCATGACGACCTTGCCTCCCTCGCGGAGAAAGTTGCGACCGCGACCGTCTAGCGTCGCCGCGTCCCGATTGCGTTAGCACATGCCTCGCGCCTACCTTTCCGGGCGCGGGGCATTGCTGGTTTCGATGCGGAACCAGCCGATTCACCGAGTTTTCAAGGAGAACCTCATGAGCGAAGAGAACAAGACCGGCTCCGAACTTGACGGAGAGGCCGGCTTCGAGCTTGTCGGCGACAGCGAGGAGAAGGTTGCCGCCGAGAAGAAAGCCGAGAAGCGCTCGAAGACCATCAGCCGCCGCGGGCTCATCGCCGGCGTGGCCGCGGGCATCATCGGTGGTGCCGCGGCGGGCGCCGCTGCGGCGTACGGCATAGAGACGACCTCGTGCAACGATTCCAACCCCGGAGGCCGCGCCTACGACCGCATCGACCTCACGCCGACGATCCCCTACTACGACGAGCCGCACCCCTGCGGCATCGCCACCATGCAGCAGCGCTATCTCACGTTCGCGATGTTCGACATGAACAGCGGAACGACCAGGCAGGATTTGCAGCTTCTGCTTGCGCGCTGGACGGCCGCCATCTCCATCATGCAGGAAGGCAAGCCGCTCGGCGAGATCCGCCCGACGTTCAGCGAGTCCTCGGTTCCCAAAGACGTCGGCGAGGCGCTTGAAATCGCCCCGTGCTCGCTGACCGTCACCATCGGGTTCGGCGAGAAGCTCTTCGACGAACGCTTCGGCATTTCCGATTTCAAGCCCGAAAAGCTCAAGGAATTCGAGCGCATCACCGCCGAGCGCCTCGACCCGGCCGAGCAGGGCAGCGACTTCGGCGTGCAGATCTGCGCGGACGACCGCCAGGTGGTTTTCCACGCGATGCGCACGCTCGCCAAGATCGCGCGCCCGAAGGCCAAGATCACCTACATGATCCACGGCTTCAAGCCCGCGCGCCAGTCCGCGACGCAGACGACCCCGCGCGATTTGTTCGGGTTCCGCGACGGCACCACCAACCCGACGGAGGACAAGGAATTCGACGAGTACGTGTGGATCAAGGGCGGCGACCAGGAATGGCTGGAAGGCGGTTCGTACATGGTGTACCGCCGCACGGTCATCGACATCGAGACCTGGGAAAACGACCGCATTTCCGACCAGGAGCAGCTTATCGGCCGCCGCAAGGACACCGGCGCCCCGCTTTCGAACCCCGACGGCGACGAGTTCGACCTGCCCGACTTCACCGCGAAGGACGAAGACGGCAACTACCTCATCGACCCGAACAGCCACGTGGCCATCACGAGCGACCAGCGCCTCGGGTTCAAGATCCTGCGCCGCGACTTCAACTACTGGCTCGGCCTTAACGAGCACGGCGACCAGGACTGCGGCTTTGCCAACATGGCGTACACCAACGAGCCGCATAATTACTGGAAACTGCGCGACGACATGGGCAAATACGATCGATTGAACGAATACTACTACGACGATCGCAGCGGTCTTTGGGCGGTTCCGCAAGCGCCGAAATCCGGTCATTACCTCGGGCAGGAGTTCTTCGAGTAATCGTGTTTTCCAAACGGTTGATACAGCTGGCGGCCGACTCGCGACCCTACGTCGCGGCGTCGGTCGCTTGCAAATGCGCGGCGCTTTTCGCCTACGTGGCCTTCGCGTTCTCGCTTGCCCATCTGCTTGCCGACGTTCTGGCAGGCCAGGCGGGGCGCGCCGCAATCGAGCGTTTCGCGCTTGCGGCCGCGGCGTGCGTCGCCGTGCGCTTCGTCGCGCGCGCCTTGGACCGCGCGGCGGGCGGCAAGGCGGCGAGCATCGGCAAGGTGAAGGTTCGCCGGGCCCTAAACGACAAGCTTTTGTCGCTCGGCCCCTGCGCGCTTGAGGTCGTCTCCGCGTCCGAGGCGATGCAACTTATGGGCGAGGGGGCGCAAAAGCTCGACGACTACCTGGGCAAATACCTGCCGCAACTCTTCTTCGCGGTGTTGGCCCCGCTTGCCCTGTTCGCATGCGTCGCGCGCGAGAGCGTGCCGTGCGCGGTCGTTCTCCTGGTGTGCGTGCCCCTTATCCCTGTGGCGATCGTCGCCATCATGAAGATCGCCAAGCGCGCCATGGGCGCCTACTGGGATTCCTACGTTGACCTGGGCAAGGCGTTCTTCGAGGCGGTGAGCGGCCTTGTGACGCTTAAGGTCTTCGGCGCGGACGGCGCAATCCAAGACCGTATGCGCGACGAGGCCGAGCGCTTCCGCCTTGCCACCATGCGCCTTTTGCGCATGCAGCTGAATTCCGTCACGGTGATGGACCTGTTCACGTTCGGCGGCGCGGCCGTGGGGACGTGCATCGCCTGCGCGACGTACGCGTCGGGCGGGATGACGCTCTCGGGCGCGCTGTTCACGGTGCTCGTCGCCGTGGAGTTCTTCATGCCCATGCGCACGCTCGGGTCGTATTTCCACACCGCCATGGGCGCGTCTACGGTCATCGACAGGATATTCGACGTCCTCGATGCGCCCGACCCCGAAGAGGGCGGGCTCGAAATCGACGGGGAGTTCGCCGACATCGAGCTTAGGGGCGTCGGGTTTGCCTATCGGGGCGCGGATTCCCGCGCGCTCGAAGGCATCGACGTGTCCGTGGACGCGGGGTCGTTCGTCGGCATCACGGGCGAAAGCGGCTCGGGGAAATCGACCCTCGCGCGCGTGATCGCGGGCGAGCTGCGCGGCTATTCGGGCAGCATGTCCATCGGCGGGGTGGAGCTTTCGCAGGCGAAGCTCGCCAGCCACCGAGGGGCGGTCACCTACGTTTCTTCGCGCGAGCACGTGTTCAAGGGGACGTTCCGCACGAACCTCATGATGGGTAACGCCGACGTTTCCGATTTCGCCATGTGGAACGCGCTTTCCCGATGCAAGCTCGACGATTTCGTGCTTTCGCTGGGCGGGCTCGACGCGGCCGTCGCCGAAGGCGGGTCGAACCTGTCGGGCGGCCAGCGGCAGCGCTTGTGCGTGGCGCGGGCGGCGCTTCGCGACACGCCGATCTACCTCTTCGACGAGGCCACGTCCAACATCGACGCCGAAAGCGAACGGGATATCCTCACGTTCATCCAAGAACTCGCCTTCGAGAAGACGGTGATCGTGATTTCGCATCGCCTCGGCGCCCTGAAGTGGGCAGACGCGATATACGTCATGGAGGGCGGGCATATTGCCGAAGCCGGGTCGCACGCGGAGCTTCTTGCGCGCGGCGGCGCATACGCGCGCCTTTGGGCCCAGCAGGAACACCTCGAGCGCTTCGCGGGCGAGGTCGAGCAGGTGCATGTGGCGCTCGGCGCGAACGCGGGAGACGAACCCGACGTGCCCGCCGAGATGGCGGAGGCGATCGAGAAGATGCCCCCGAAGATCGCGACCGCGGCGCTTCAGGTGATGAAGGGCGCGCGCATCCGCGCGCTCACGACCGGGAAAGGCGCCTGCCCGATGGGACACGCGGCAAGCGCGTCGGGCGAAGGGAAGCCGGACGGCGCTTCGGCGGGTGATGCGCCTGCGGAGCCCAAGGGGGCACAGGCGGGCGCAGGCGATGAGCAGCGCGCCCGTACGGCTTTCGAGGTAGTGGCGGGGCTGCTCCGCCTTTCGCGCCCGCTTGCGCCGACGCTCGCGTGCGCGTCGGTGCTCGGCGTCGTCGGTTTCTGTGCCGCTATCGCGATGGTCGTTGTCGCCGTTCTGGGGCTTGCGGGCGCGGCGGGGGCCTCGCCGGCACCGCACCTTGTCGCAACGTGCGCGGTCGTGATCGCATGCGGCATCGTGCGCGGCCCGCTTCGCTACGGCGAGCGCCTTTCTACCCACAACGGGACGTTCCGCACGCTCGCGCTTGTTCGAGACCGAGTGTTTTCCCAGATGAGAAAGCTCGCACCCGCAAAGCTCGAGTCTCGGGACTCAGGAGACGTCGTATCGCTGCTCACGTCCGACGTCGAACTGCTCGAAGTGTTCTTCGCCCACACGGTGGCTCCCGTCGCCGTCGCGGTCGTCGTGTCGGCGATTGCGGTCGCCCTGTGCGCTTCCGTCTCGCTGGTGCTCGGGGTCGTCCTCGCGGTTGCGTTCGTCGCAGTGGGCGTCGTCATGCCCGCGCTTTCGGTCAAGGCGCTCGACGCGTGCGGCGCGCGGGTCCGCGAACAGGCCGTGGGCTTGAGCTCGTTCATGCTCGATAGCATCGAGGGCTTGCCGGAGGTGATGCGCTACGCGGCGGGCGATCTTCGCTCGGGAGAGCTCGGCGGGCGCATGGGCGCGCTCGCTTCGTGCGAGAAGACGCTCTCGCGCCGCTCGGCGCTTATCGGCGCGTTCGACGACGCGCTCGTCTTCGCGTTCTGCGCGGCGATCGCCGCCGTCGCCGCTTGGCTTGCCGCCTCCGGTTCCGTCGCGCCCGTCTACGCGGTGTTCGCAAGCGCCGTCGCGTTCGCCTCGTTCGATCCCGTGCGCAACGTGTCGAACCTCGGGATGTCGCTTCATCAGACGATCGCCGCCGGCGCGCGCGTCCTCGACGTGCTCGACGAAAAGCCCGCGACTCCGGAAGTCGACCGCGGCCTCGCTCCTTGCGGCTTCACGGGGGCGTCCCTTCGCGACGTGTCGTTCTCTTTCAGCGACGAGGCCGTGCTCGACGGCGTCAGTTGGGACGTCCAGCCAGGCGAAACGCTCCATATCGCAGGGCGAAGCGGCGCGGGGAAGTCGACGATGCTCAAGCTGCTCATGCGGTTCTGGGACGCGCCGGCGGGGCGTGTCGAGGTGTCGGGCGACGATGTGCGCGACATCGAGACGGCGTCGCTGCGCTGCCTCGAAGGGTGCATGACGCAGGAAACGTTTCTTTTCTCGGACACCCTTCGGGGCAACATCGCGGTCGCGAAGGAGGACGCGACCCCGCTTGAAATCGAGCGGGCGGCCCATGCGGCGGCGCTCGACGACTTGATCGACCGTTTGCCTCAAGGGCTCGACACGCCGCTCGACCAGGTCGCGGGCGGGGTGTCCGACGGGGAACGGCAGAGGATCGGGCTGGCGCGCGTGTTTTTGCATGATGCGCCCTTCGCCCTGCTCGACGAGCCGACGAGCAACCTCGATTGCCTCAATGAGGCGGCGGTGCTCCAGGCCCTTGCGGCGGAATACGCCGACCGGACGGTGGTCATCGTGAGCCACAGGCTTTCCGGGGCGGCGATCGCGGATCGGACGATAGTGGTAGAAGGCGGAAGGCTTTCTTAAAGTTGACCAGGGGGAATGAAATGACGAGGAAGAAGAGGACAACGGCGCTTCCCAAAGCGCTCCTTGCGTTTGCGGTCGCGCTGTGCGCCTTTGCGCCCGCTTTGCAGTTTTCGGGCGGCACTGCGCAGGCGTTCGCAGCGGAATCGGGGACGGCTTCGGCTTCGGCTTCGGGCTCGGATTCGGCTTCCGAAGCCTCCGGCGACGCGGCGGGCGATTCGGATTCCCAATCGCTTGAAGAGCTTGCGCGCGCGAAGGGCGACGGCACCTATTACGGCACCGGCGAGGGCTACCAGAGCGACATCACCGTGGCGGTGACGGTGGAAGACGGCCGCGTCACGAAGGTGAAGGTCGTTTCGCACGCCGACGACCAGACGTACCTCGAACACGCGAAGAAGCTGCTGGTCACCATGGTCGACCAGCAGAGCTTCGACGTGGACGTGGCGTCGGGCGCGACGTTTTCTTCTCGCGGCATCATCGCCGCGGCGCGCGATGCGCTTTCGGGGTCGGGCAAGGCGAGCGTCGCGAGCAGCCCCTGGTTCAGCGTCGTCATGATGGCGGTGGCTGCGCTCCTGTTCGCCGCGGCTGTCGTTTTCGCGGTTAAGTGGCGCCGTGCGCGCACTGCGAAGGAGCGCCGCGCGGCGACGAGGCTCCAGCAGCTCGCGCTGCAGGCCATGTTCTTCGTTTTGGCGCCTTCCGCCTTCGCTTCGGGGTTCATGGGGATAAAAAGCCTGATCTCGCAGCTTTACCTGATGCAGACGCATCGCGGGTTCGATTTCTCGGTGGGGCTGTTCACGGTGCTGCTCGTGGCGCTTATCGCGTTCACCGCCGTGTTCGGCCGCTTCTTCTGCGGCTTTGCCTGTTCGTTCGGCTTCTTGGGCGATGTCGTCTACAGCGCGGGCGACGCCGTGTGCCGCAAACTGAGCATTCGCCGGCGCCCTCTGCCCAAGCTGCTCGAGCGCGTCCTGGGCGCGGTCAAATACGCGGTGCTGATCGCTATTTGCGTGGCGATATGGCTCGGGTTCGCCCAGTTCGTGAACAACAACAGCCCGTGGACCGCGTTTTCGGGGCTTGCCAACCTTTCCGTGAAGCGCATCACCGTAATAGGCGCGGTGCTCCTTGCTGCGATCGTCGTCGGAATGGTGTGGAAGGAGCGTTTCTTCTGCGAGTTCCTTTGCCCGCTCGGGGCCCTTTTCTCGATCGTGCCCGTGCTGCCCACCGGCCGCATGAAGCGCGTGCGGCCGAAGTGCGTGAAGGGGTGCGCGGCGTGCGAGCACGCGTGCCCGGTCGATCGCGAGCCCAAGCAAAAGGCGCTTGCGGGCGAATGCGTGGCGTGCGGCCGCTGCGCCGATTCGTGCCCGGTGGCCAACGTCACCTGCGGAATCGAGGTGCGTGCCGATGCCGGCCCCGAAAAGCGCGGGGGGTTGCGCGACGTCGCGACCTCGCGCGTCGTCTCGGTGCTGCGGAAGGCGGCGCTTCTCCTTGTGCTCCTCTGGCTTTTTGAGGCCACGCGCTTTTTGCCGACGCTGGTCGACTAAGGCGCTTGAAGGGGCGCCTCCCCAGGCGAGTTGCGGGACGCTTTCCGTCGAAGTGTTCCAGATTATTCTCTAGATAAAATATATCCTTGACAATGAATAATCAATCGCATAACCTATGAGCCGTTCCAAAACATTTCTCCTCACTCCACTCGTCCGAGAATAAGGCCGCCTCCCCCGCGGCCTTATTCTCGTTTTCGGGCATTTTCCAGGCGATGCGCCACCGTGCTCTCGGGCGCGGTTGCGTTTGCCTCTTCAAGCAACTTCTTTGCGTGCTGGACAAGCGCGGCGTTGATCTTGCCCGAAAACAGCGATTGCGGAGCCTATCGCCCGACTTCGTCGAGTAGTGAATTCACCCCAATCTAGGGAGTTTCTTGAACAGCGCCCAGGCACGCTGCTTGTCTTCCGGCGTTGCGAGCATGCCTTCCAAGTCGCGGAAGGCAACGGCGTCGCGGCCGAACAGGCGGCCTGCTTCGCCAAGCTTCATGTCGGTGCGATACGCGTGCGAAAGCGCTGCCGCCGCCGGTGCGTCAGTTGCGACGACGACAAGCGGGTCCACGCCTTCTACCAGGGAAAACAAATCCTGATCGGATAGCGTGACGTCATCGACGGTAAGCACGACGAAAACCGGGCCCGCCCCGTATCCAAGTGCCGCCATCGAGCTTTCGGCCGCGTTGCGCGCGCCTCCGCTTAGGGGGCGCGCGCTTACCACGCAGGCGAGCGTCGAGCCACCCCCGCTCACGTAATCGGAATAGAGTTCGAGCGCCGCCTGCCCGTTCGCACCGTAAATATTACTTTTCGTGAATTCTTTCACACCGTTTCCGCATCGTCGTTTCGCATGGGCCTTTTCGGGTTCATAATAGCAAGAAAGCCGGCGCGTGCGCGTTTGGCCGCAACGTAACACCTTTCTCATAAGGAGCGAATCATGTGCACCAATGGAGTGAATACCGGTCAGTTCGGCCAGATGATCGACCAGATCGACGACCATATCAAGCTTGAGCGCCGTTGGGCCCACACCCTGGCCCATCAGGCGGGAGACGCGGGCTTCGAGCTTACCTCGAAGAAGCTGCATGAGGTTCAGGCGCTGCTCGACGATGTGCGAGCCATGCTCGACGAAACAAAGGACGCGCTCGAAGACGACGCCGAGAACGCTCCCGGCGTGACGGTGAACCTCGTCTAGGCGAGCGCCCATGAGCAACGACCTCATGCGCTTCTCGGTGGCTATGCCCGAGGAGCTTCTCATGCGCTTCGACCAGCTCGTCGCGCGCCGTGGGCTTGCGAAGAACCGAAGCGAAGTGGTGCGCGACCTGGTGCGCGACGCGCTCGTCGAGGACGAATGCGCCACGCCCGGCACCGAAGTCATGGGCACGCTGACGATCGTGTTCGACCACCATGCGTCCGACCTGCAGGAAAAGCTGCACAGCATCCAGCACGATTACTTCGAGTTCATCATCTCGACGTTGCATGTGCATCTCGACCACCATCATTGCCTGGAGGTCGTGGTGCTGCGCGGCGAAACGGGTCTTGTGCAAACCATCGCCAACCTCATTTTGGGCACGAAGGGCGTGAAGAACGGCCGCCTGGTCGTCACCACGGTCGACGAGAATCTGTAGGGGTGCGGCTTCCCCACGCGAGGCCGCACCCTTTCCGCGTGGGGTCGTGCCTTCCCCGCGTGAAGTTCGTGTTCCCTGTCGAGCTCGCATTCTCTTCTTGGCGCGCCCTTTTTTCTGACGTGGCAGCGAAGCGCTTCGAATGGCGAGGGGTCGGTCGGCAGCGAAGGCCGGGTCTGCAAGACCTGGGGCCGTTTCGGTGCTTTCCATGGCAGCGAACGACGCTTTTGCAAACCCGTCGCTAAAAAGCGAGGCCAAAATGGCAGGCAAGAACGCTTTTGCAAAAGCGGGATGCGGTTTCATGCTTTAATAAATAAGGAACCTATCTAGTTATTCAACATATTGTAGTTAATTGTGGAACAATTAACTAGATTCCTTAAAAAATAACGTTCAATCGGTTTGCAAAGCCGTCGTTGCCTGCCACGAAGAACCCCAAAAACGCGAAGCGGTTTGCAAACCCGTCACTCCCCACCATTCGCACGGGAAAACGGCAGGAGGATTGTGAGGACTCCTGCCCTGATTCCGTTCGGGTTTGATGGCGCTCCTGTCGTCTCGCTCCCGCTGAGCGTATTGCGCGCGAACGCGTGACGACCGTGCTCGCCAATGCGTTCGAAGGCGGCATTTTGTAGGGGCGTTCGGTTTCGGGCCTCTGCTCGGCGTGCTGTTCAAAGGCGGTGCGCGGGCAAGGGCCCGGCGTCTGCGCCAAGACGACGCGCCGAGCGGAGGCCCGGCGCACCCGTGCCCCTATTTCCTTGGGAAGTAGGGGCATTCCTTCTTCAGGCATTCGGCGTTGCGGGAGAAGAACTCGCAGGTCACCTTTTCGGGCAGCTCCATTTCCACGCCGTGCATCTCCTTCGCGTAGGCGGCGCCTTCCAGAATCGCCGTGAACCCGGTGCGCTTGCAGCAGCGCGGGCCGCCCAAGTCGGCAAGTTTGCCCAAGATGCGCGAGGTCAAACGCTGGGTTTGCGCCCAGGGCTCGCGCGTCATCGGCGTCGAGCCGGAAACGATCGACCACCACTGCCCGGCGCTTGTGGCCGCTCCGCACGTTCCCCAGAACCCGCAGGTGCCGCCCGGCACGAGCAGCGACCGTTTGCGCAGCTCGGAAAGCGCTTTGCCTAGATCGATGTCGCCGCCGGCGTTCTTGTACGCTGCCATGAGCGATGCGCCCACGAGCGTGTGGTGCTCGGGCCCGTTCGGGTAGATCGACTTGTCGCGCATCAGCTCTTGCGCGATTTCGATCGGATTCTTCGATGCGGTCTTCGCGCAGAAATCGAGTATGCAGTCGACCCCGCCGGCTCGGTGGCACGCGTCGCAGACGTAGTGCCCGTCCACGCAAATGGAATGCCCCGTTTCCTTCTTGCCGCAGATCTGGCACGTCACCTCCTGCGCTTCCTCGAAGTACGTAAGCGGTTCCCCGCACACAAGGCAGACGCCTTTTCCTGCTGACATGGATTCCCCTCTCTCTATTTGCTCTCCGGCTTCGGGGCCTTGCCGCCGAAGCCGGAGAGCGCTCGCCTTCGTTTACCTCGATGCGCTCGTCTTGCGCGTCAGCTCCACTTCACCGTCTTGCGAACAAGCAACCCGACAAGGAAGTCCAAAACGGTGACGACGATGCCGACCATGATGATACCCGCGACCACGTTGGTGTAGTTCGCGTAGTTGGTGTAGTTGATGACGAAATACCCCAGTCCGCTCGTCGCGCCGTACATCTCAGCCATGACCAGCATCAGCATGGCGGTCGGAAGCTGCGTTTTCAGCCCGGTGACGACAGCCGGGTACAGGTAGGGCAGAAGCACGCGGAAGATCATCGTCGGGGTGGAAAGTCCCATCATCCGGGCGGAATCGAGGATGTGCTTGTCGATGGATTCCACGCGCAGGATGGTGTTCAAGAGCGTGGGCCAGAAAATGCCGAGGAAGATGACCATGACGGCCGCCGCCTTGAACGACGGCAGCAGCATAACGAGGTACGGCGCGAACACGATGGCCGGAACGGGCGCGAGTACGTGTGCGATAGGGTAGACCGTTTCGCGCACCTTCGGCAGCCACCCGACGAACAACCCGATGATGGTGCCTGCGACAAGCGAAGTGATGAACCCCTCGGCCAGCAGGATCATCGACGACGCGACGTTTTCAATCAGTTCGTCCCAACGCGCGGGAAAGACCGCGAACACGTTCTCGGGGTTCGGGATCAGCACTGGATGCGTCAATTTCAGGTCGGTCGAAACCGTTTCCCAAACGATGAGCAGGGCGAACACCACGATCGCGATATGACAGGTGGAGCGCTTGCGTCCTCCTGCGAAGTAGCGCCAGAGGAACAGGGCCTCGACGATGGCGGCCGCAACGTAGAAGGGGACGCTCGTCTTCGGGTGCACCTTGCCGGGAACGGCGATCGCCACGAGCAGCGCTGCGAACAGGATGTTCGCCAGGACGAACGATACCGTGACGATCCGTCGTGCGCCGCTTTTCCCGCTTGCTTCCGTGCAGGCGGCGGGGGCAAGCGGGGCCGAGCCCGCCGCCTGTTTCTTCTTGAGCGTCATCACCGGTCCTCCTTTCCCGTGGCGGTCGCGTCGAACAGCTCCATCACCTCGCGCTTCACTTCGCGCAGGCGCGCGTCTTCCACGATAGCCTCGGCGCTGCGGTCTCGGTCTTTGGGAAGCTCGAAGGTGCGCGTGATGCGGCGCGGTTCCATGAACGCGATGCGGTCGGCGAGGATAAGCGCCTCGTCGATGTCGTGCGTCACGAAGACGACGGTCTTGTTGCGCCCCTTCCCTTCGTTCCACAGCTGCAACAGCAGCTCCTGCAGCTTGCTGCGGATAAGCGGGTCGAGCGCGCCGAAGGGCTCGTCGAGGAGCATCGTCGGCGCGTCGATGGCGAGCGCGCGTGCGATCGCCACGCGCTGGCGCATGCCGCCCGAAAGCTGGAAAGGGTAGCGATTCGCCGCGTCTTCCATTCCCACTTGGGCGAGCAGGCTAAGCGCACGGGCGCGCGCCTGTTCCTTCGAGATGCTCCTGTTCGTCTGGCGGATCGGGAACGAAACGTTCTTGAGCGCGGTCTGCCAGGGGAACAGCGAATAGCTCTGGAACACGATCGAACGATCGGGCCCCGGTCCCGAAACGGGGACGCCGTTGATGAAAATTTCGCCCGACGTAGGCTTCGACAACCCTG
The DNA here is from genome assembly GCA_934613165.1 of uncultured Ellagibacter sp. Lineage (GTDB taxonomy): Bacteria > Actinomycetota > Coriobacteriia > Coriobacteriales > Eggerthellaceae > Ellagibacter. The sequence continues at coordinate 1,250 of CAKTSW010000002.1, read as the reverse complement.
CGAGCAGGGACAACAACGTCGATTTGCCACAGCCGGAATGCCCGACCAAACACAAGAACTCGCCGTCGGCAACGTCGAGGCTCACGTTGTCGAGCGCCAAGTACGACTCGCCGCCGTCGACGTACGAATAACTCACGTTCTTGAATGAGATAGCTGGCATGAAGGTTCCTAAACGAATGGGACGGGAAAAGCGCATGCGCGCCCGCGGGATTTCACGGGCGCGCATGCGCGGGAAGGGGGCCGGATTAGATGCCGAGGGTGTTGTGCTGCTTGTACTCGTCGGCGAGCTTCTCGTAGAAGTCCTTGTGCTCGCCGCGTTCGATCAAGGCGTCGAGGGCGGCTTTGTAGATGGAGGAGTCCATGTGCTCGAGGATGACGTCCTTGTCCGTGTCGTCGATGTCGCCGTTGTCGACCATGTCGGCGTAGAACGCCTTCACGTCGTCGGTGTAGGGGTCCATCTCGAACTTCATCGCGGCGACGTAATCGCCCTTGCCGTAGGTGATGTTCTCGATGTACTCGTCGGACTGACCGGAATACTCCACGATGGTGGCGATGGTGCCCGCATGGTCGTTCTCGACGTCGTAGAGCGCGCGCAGGTTGGCGATTTCGAACTTGATGAGCGCCGAACGCTTTTCCTCGAAGGCCTTGCGGTTCGTCGTCTGGCGGCAGCAGGGGAATTCTTTGCCGGTGAGCTCGTTGGGGCGGAACGCCACGGCGCACTTGCCGCCTTGAACGGCGACGTAGCCGTAGCCGCTGTTCACGAAGCACATGTCGACCTGGCCGTTCTCGACGGCGGCCACTTCGGCGGCCGAGCTTTCCAGCAAGACGAACTCGACGTCCTTGCCTTCCTCGATGCCGTTTTCGCGCAGCCAGCTTTTGAGCATCATATGGCCGGTTTCCATGCGGAAGCAGCCGATTTTCTTGCCCTTGAAGTCCTCGGGCTTCTTGTAGGCGTCCTTGTTTTCGATGAGTGTGACGCATTCGGAGCCGTCGGCGACCGTGCCGCCGAAGATGACGAGGTCGTCGCCCTGCCCGATGTAGGTGCAAGAGGGGATGGAGCCGAAGGGCAGCACGTCGGCGGTGCCGTTGGAAAGCGCCGGCATGGCTTCGGGAAAGCCGCCCGACACGGTTTGCGTGGCGACGGAGAGCTTCTCTTCATCGTAGTAGCCCTTCTTGAGGGCGAGGATGATCGCGGCGATCTTGGAGTCCTTGCCCAGAAGGACGATGTTCAAATCCTCGGTCTCGCTCGA
>CAKTSW010000001.1 GCA_934613165.1 uncultured Ellagibacter sp. | reverse complement strand
GGGCTTGAGCGTGTACCACGTCGTGTACCCGCCGGAGTTGACCCAGTTGCCGCCCGCGCCCGCGACGCGGTACTTCACGGGCACCCTCTGCGCGAGCAGCGAGAACGACTCGGCCAGGGTCTCGACCGCCGCGTCGTCGGTGTACCTGGTCGCCTTCACCCAGTCCGACGAGTAGAACTTGCCCGTGTTGCCCTCTGGCGTCTTGCAGACGTAGAGGTCGCCCGTGCCGCTCGTGTTGGTGACCCACAGGTCGCCCTTGTCGTAGGGGCCGTACGGCTGCGACGTGAACACGCGCCGCTTGCTGTCGGCGGTGTCCTCGGCGCGGCTCGCGGCGTCCATCGCCCCCTGGATGCGGTCGTCGGTTATCTGGTCCCACGCACTGCCCGTCCAGCGGTAGCAGTAGCCCGTCGACGTGTCGTAGAACAGGTCGCCGGAATGCGCCTGCCTGTCCGAGTCGGACCATCCCGAGGCGGGCTCGTTGCCCGTCGTCGGCGCGTAGGCGTAGAACCACGTCTCCACCTTGCCGTCCACCTGCTCGCCCAGGTCGCCCAGGGCGTTCGAGAAATCGATGAGCTCCTGCGCCTGCGCGCTGATGGCGTCTGCCACCGCCGCCATGGAGTAAACCATGGATACCCCGCCCTGCACGACGATCGTCACGCGGTCGCCGGCCCGAAGCGGCGTGTCGGTGCGCAGCGTCACCTGACCGCCACCGCCGTCGAGCTCGATCGTCGCGGTGCCGTCCCCGTTCACGGACGCCACCGTACCGTAACGCGTCTGGGTGGACGAGCCGTAGCCGCCGGAGCCGCCCGAGCCCTTCGAGCCTGCGCGCCCCGAGCCGCCGAGCAGCAGGCGCGCGGCCTGGATCTCGCTCATCTCCATCAGCGCACCTCCCGAAGCGTCGTCTTGCACCAGCACCCCGGGCCCAGCTCCATCTGCATCTCGGCCACCTGCAGCACGAGGTCGACGTCGATGCTGCCGTCGAGCCGGTTCACGTAGCGCACGACGTCCCCCACGCGCAGGCCCGGTATGCCCGCGTGCTCTATCTGGAAGCTGTAGTAGGCGCCCGAGTTCTCGTCGAGGTGACGCTGCGCCTGGGCCGCGAGGTCGTCGTGGCTGCACGCGTCGCCCACGTGGAGCACGTAGGTGCGGTGGCGGCCTATCCTCTCGTAGGAGAACGGGTTGCGCGCCGGCAGGTCGACAAACACCGAGTCCGACAGCGGCAGCTCGTCGCCGTCCTGCTTGGAGCTGCGGCTGAAGTACGCGAGCACTCGGTTCACCGCGTCGGCGTTGGTGTTGCTGAAGTCGTATCCCGCCGAGTACACGCACCCCGAGTCGTCCAGGAACTCGTAGGCGGGGGCCTTCTGCGCGGGCGGGACGTAGTTGCCCACCGTCACGAACCCGTACGGGTCGACGGAAAGCTCCCAGCCGCACCAGCCCGCTATCGTGCGCAGCGCCTCGCCCTTGTTGGATCCTATCTCGAACCATATGTCCACCGTGTGGCGTTTGCCCGCGTCCAGCCCGGGGAGCGTCCTCAGGTGCCCGCCGTCGGCCTCCACGATGTCGCGCATCTCGCCGACGATGTTGGTGCCCGCCGTGCGCGCGAAGTCGTAGACGAACGAGTCCTCGGTGTGGCGGTAGAGCGTGGAGTAGCACGCGTGCGTGCGCTTGACCGCGTGGTGCTTCGCCGTGGCCGTCGACGAGTCGGCGAAGAAGGTGCCGAGCGCCTCGGTGGCCTCATCGCCGCCGACCGCGGCCGTGTGGTAGACGCGCACGAGCTTGCCGTCGATCGTGTCCTTGTCGGTGACGATCGTTCCCGTCGCGATGGCGTCCCCGTAGTAGTTGAACGACAGCTCCGACTCGCCCTCAATGGTGTTCACGGTCTCGCCCGTCTCCTGCAGGGTGAACGGGTCGACGAGGCGGTACTCGTAGCTGTCGCGCCTTCCCGACGCGCCCCAGTCCGTCACCTAGGCCACCTCCTCGCCCGTCACGGTCGCCCGCCTCACGCGCTTCTTGTCCCAATCGAGCGAGGCCGCCACCTTGCAGCGGTAGGCCCGCCCGTCGGGCAGGCACACGTAGGCGGGGCCGAGCACGGGCATGGCCTCCAGCGCCGCGCCGTCGTCGTCGACGAGGTCGGCCTCTACCCTCACCGACGTCGTGCCGCCGTGCCCGAAGAACGCCGACGGGCGGGCGCGCCCCGCGAGCTTCATGGTCTCGCACTCCGCCTCGGAGCCCACGTCGAAGCTCATGTTGTAGCGGAAGACCTCGCGGCCGCCCGCCGGGTCCTCCGACTCGACGAGCGCGATGTCGCCCGCCTGGATGGCCCCGGCGGCCACGACCGTGACCTTCTTCGAGGTCGTGTACCCGTTCGACCCCACGCCCTCGAAGACGAGCGGGACGTTGAGCGGGCAGCCGCGCATGACGGCGACGTCGCCGCACGCCACGGTGGCGGTCGAGGAGTACCCCGTGGCGGTGCGGCACTTGACGGTGACCTGCTCGCACTCGCTGTCCGAGTCGCCCGCGTCGCCCGTCTTGACGCTCACGTGATAGGGGTCGTCGGACGGCACGACCGCGAGGGTGCAGCTGTTGCACTCGGCCTTGTTGCCCACCTTGAGGTCGGCGGACGCGACGGCGCGGTTCACGAGGATGGGGCGGTAGGCCGGGTTGAACGCGACCTCGAAGTGGCACGTCCTGCCGACGAGGTGCTGCGCGAGCGACGAGGCGGGGATCTCGACGCGTCCGGGCGCGGCGACCGTGCCCCACACCTCGGACGAGACGACCGGCTGGCGGGATCCGAGGAGGGTTATCCCCTCGTCGTCGCCTTCGGTCACGTAGCTCTCGTCGCCTATCGCGAAGCGGTCGTCCTGGCGCGTCCAGGTGGTCGAGTACTCGACGACGAACAGCTCGCTCGTCTCGTAGTAGGCCCGCACGAGGGTGTAGACGGCGAGGAAGCCCATGTAAAGCTCGGCGAACGCCCACTCGGAGTGCCAGTCGGCCTTCGAGCCGCCGGAGCCCATGACGTCGGAGGACCAGTTCGCCCGCACCGAGACGTCGAACGTGGCGGTGTCGTACTTGCGCGAGGCGTAGCGCCACGGCCCGAACTCGGTGGCGAGCGCGCCCACGAGCGAGAGCGGCACCGACCACGACACGCGCCCGCCCGGGTAGGGGCGGGACTCGTTGCACTGCGACGCGGGCACCGTGGCCTCGAAGTCCCTCCACTGCGTCTCGTAGGACATGCCCTTCGGGTAGCCCTTGGCCGACACGCGGATCGTGAACGACTCCTGCACCTCGCTCCCGAACTCGGTCGTGAAGGCGAAGCGCAGGTCGTGCCCAGCGGCGGGGTCGCCGCGCTCGCGCATGAGCACGCCGACGCCGCCGAGCGCCGCGCCGTCGGCCATCTGAAGATCGAGGATAGCCATTTCCCTTGCTCCTTAGCTCTTGATGACGTTCCAGCGGTACAGAAGGGCCACGAACTCCTCGGCGAACCGCTCGCGGTCGATGGCCGCGGCGTTGAGGTCGCCGTAGAAGTTGTAGTTGTTCACCTGGGCGGACTCGGCGCGCTCCCCCATCCGCGAGGCAACCCCGTCGCCGATGCCCTCCAGGACTGACGGCGAGAGCGGGAGCACCGCCTCGTCGTAACGGCGGTTGTCGCCGACGCCGATGAGCGACGGCCTGCCGAAAAGGCCGCCGGACGCGTACCAGCTCACGTTCACCGACGGGACGGAGCCCGTCTTAGCGTCGAAGCTGCCGCTCATGGAGAAGTGCGGGAGCGCGCCGACGCTTATCCTCGGGAGGGTCAGCTTGAGGCCGCTCACCTGAGCCCGCATCGACGCGCATGCCGACGAGATGGCCGACACCGCGCTCGCCCCTGCGGCGCGGGCCGACTGAGCGAACGAGTCGAATGAGGCTGACGCCTTCGATGCCATGGACGAGCACGACGACGCCGCCGCCGAGCACATCGCCGACACCGCCGCGGAGAGGGCGACCGACGAGGCAGACGCGGCGAGCATCGCCGCTGAAACCGAGCCGCACGACGAGCATGCGGCGGACGCTCCGCCCGACAGGCCATGCATAGCGGAGCCCGCCGACTGGATGGAGCCGTTCGCGGCGAGGGCCGCAGTCCCCACCAACCCGAGCCCCGCAGCCGCTCCCGCACCGCTCTCGGCGACCGTCGGCATCGCGCCCGCCATGGACGCGAACCCGTCGGCTGCGGCGCACACGCCGTCCGCTATCGACGACACCGCCGCGGCGAGAGCCGTGAACGCGGCCGCCACGAGGCCGACGCCGCCCGCTGCGAGCGATATCGCCGCGGCGAGGGCGGCGACCCCCGCCGACGCGAGGAGCGCCCCGCCGCCGAGGGCGAGCAGGGCGACGGCGGCGACGGCTATGCCAGCCGCCATGGCGACGACCGCCACCGCCGCGGCGAGGACCGAGGCGGACAGCGCGAGAGCCGCCCCCGACACGGCGAGGATTCCCGCCGCGGCGGACGTGCCGTACTCGGACACCGTAGGAAGGGCCGACGCGAGCATCGACAGCCCGGCGCAGGCCGCGAGCACGCCGACGCCGACGAGGGCCACCGCGGCCCCGAAAGCGACGAGACCGAGCGCGCCGGCCGTGAGGGCTGGGCCTATCGCCGCGGCGCCGACGGCGAGCAGCGCGACGGCCGCCGTCATGGCCGCGAGGGCTATTGCCGCCGGGGTCCCGGCTTGGGCGACGGACACCGCGGCGGACGAGAGCATCGACAGCCCGGCGCACGCCAGCAGGACCCCCGCTCCGATGGCCACGATGGCCGCGGCTGCGGCGAGCATCTGCTTCGCCGACGCGCCGGCTGCGGTTCCCGCGGCGGTCTCGGCGGCCGCCGTGGCGGTGAGACCGCCCGCGGCGGCGAGTGCCTTCCCCGCGATGGACGAGACGGCCGACGCCACGCCCTTGATGCCCGCCGCTATGCCGCTCGCTATCTTGAACGACGCGAACGCCGTGGCGACGAGCGCGACGCCGCGCCCGATCGCGGGCGCGTTGTCCTTGAGCCACTGCATGGCGGGCCTCATGTCGTCGATGGCGCGCTTTATCGCGTCTGCGGCGGACTGGACGCCCTCCTGCGACCCGTCGAAGCCCCACAGCTCCTTCGCGGCGTCGACCGCGGCCGAGCCGATGGCCGACATGGCGTCGGCGGCCTGGCCCATGAGCTCCGAGAACGCCTGCACGGCCCCGTTGCCCTCAAGCGCCCCGTAGAGGTCGGTAAGGTATCCCACGACGGACGATATGCCGTCCGCGGCGAGGGCGCCCGCGCCCGATACGGCCGACCCGATAGCCTGTATCGCGCCCGCTATGCGCGAGCTGCCGACCGCCTCGATGCACTTCGCGACGGACTTCGTGACGGCGTTCTGCATGTTCGCGAACGAGGTGGCGATGCCCGCCGTGCCGTTCTTCGCCTGCTCGGCGAAGCTGTCGAAGCCGCCGTAGCCGTCCTTGTCGAGGCTGATGAAGGCTTCCTCCAGGTCCTCGACCGAGACCGTGCCCTCCTTGAGGGCCGTGTAAAGGTCGTTCGACGACGCGGACGCGCCGAGCATCGACTTCGCCACCTGGTCGAGCTGGCCGGGCATCGCCGTCTGGATGCTCCGCCAGTCCTCCAGCTCGGGCTTGCCCTTGGCGAGCACCTGGCTGAACTGCTCGAGCGCGGCCTCCTGCACCTGCGTCGACGCGCCGCCGGCGAGAAGGGCGTCGTTGAACGCGAGCATGATGTCGGTCGACTTCCCGACGTCCTTCACCGTGGGCACGATCTTCTGAACGCTCGACGTCATGGCGTCGAGGCGCGTGGGAAGCCCCGCCAGGTGGTCGCTCATGCTCTGGACGGCCGCGCTCGCGTCGTCCGCCGAGTAGCCGAGGCCCGACATGACGCGTGGGAACGCCGCCATGGTGTCGACGCGCGATATCGCCGATTCGAGCGACGAGGACACCGCCGAGCACGCCGACGACACCGCCGACTGCACGACGCCCGTCACTGCGCCCATCTTCGCGGCGAACGCCGACGTGAAACCGGACGCGGCCTTCGCTCCCGCGCTCCCGGCTCCTCCCGCTCCCTTGGCGAAGACGTTCGAGAACTTCGCCGCGCACTCGCCCGCCGCGCCCGACAGTTGCTTGTCGACCTGCTTCGCGAAGCCGTTCATCGAGGGGACGATGGCGACGGCTGCGGAGCCGACGACCGTCTTGCTGCCCATGCGCTCACCCCTGTTCCGTTTTCAAGATCCTGTCTATCTCTTCCCTGTTGGAGAGAGCAGATGCCGCCCTGCGCCTGTTCCTCGCCGCCTCGGCGGGAGTAGCAATCGGCATCGGGGCGTTGCGTCCCTTCTCACCGTCCTTCGTCCTCGCCCACCAAAGGCGCTTTAGGCTGAAGTCGATGGACCGCAGCATGTACTCGGTCACGCCCCACTCGCACTCGGGGTGGAGCCTGCGCACGCACCGCGACTCGCGCGGGAGCGCCGACCATAGCATCGCGCACCGCTCCATGTCGGCGGGCTCCTCGTCCTCGCCTATGGGCAGGTCCATCCCGTAGTACTGTCGGAAGTCCGCCACGACGTCGGCGCGGCTCTCAGCGAGGTCGCGGGCGAAGGCGGTTAGTTTTTTGGTGCTGCCTCGGCGACGGCCTCCATGAACGCGGCGAACGCCTCGTCGGACGCGCCGAGCTCGGACGTCTCGCCGTCTTCCTCGGGGATCCTGTCTAGGTACTCGTCCATGTTCCCGCAGCAGATGGCGTCGAAGGCCCAGTACGCCTTCGCCTGGTCGTCCTTCGCGAGGGCGAGCGCCTTCTGCACCTTCACGGACGAGAGCGCGCCGAGGTTCACGTCGAACTTCGCCCCGCGGAACTCGATTTCGGTCTTCTCCATCCCGGCTCCTCCCCGCGCTAGGCCGCGCTCGTCTCGGTGGACTCGTAGTAGTCGTAGCAGGTGTTGCCCTGCTCGTCGGTGAGGTACTTCACCGTGAGCGCGCGCTGGCACAGCTCGGAGCTGGCGACCGTGAGGTCGTCGAGCTCGGAGGACTGCCCGCACGGGACGACCTTGCGCCAACGGCGGTTGTTCTTGAGCACGAGCTCCAGGACGTACGCGAACGTCGGATGGCTGTCGGAGTTGTGCTTCACCGTGATGACGCCGTTCGCGTCGGTCACGTTGCCGTCTCCGTACTGGCGCTTGAGCGTCGCCGCCTTGATTTCGGCGAGCGTGAACTGGGCCGACTCGACGCGGTTCGAGCCGACGGAGTTCATGAGGTCGCCGTTCATGTCGAGAAGGTCGGTCGAGTCCTCGTCGACGGTCTCGACGTAGCCGTCCTCGCTGATGAAGCCGAGCACCTCGAACGCGGGGTCGAGCTTCGACTTGATGTCCGTCGGCAGCGCGGTGCCGACGGGGGCGGAGAAGATGTACCCGCCCTTGACTCCCTTGCCCGCGGAGACGTTGTCCTGGTTGTTTGCGGTTGCCTTAGTGTTGGCCATGTCGGCCCCTTCCTTCGTCTTTGTCTCTTCCGCCGCCTGAGGGGCGACCTCGCTCTTCGTCATTCGCACACCCATACGCTCACCACCGTCTGATATCTCGCCTGCCCAGAGTCAGGGTCGGGGAACCTGTACGTGTCGTCGACCGACGGCCCGAAGAGGTTCGGGCGCTCGTCGAGGTCGGCCGCGGCGCGCTCCACCTCGCTGGCTATCTGCCGCGCGCGCAGGCGGGTCCTCGCCCACGACTGCACGGCGAGCCGCGCCTGGTCGAGCATGCCCGAGCCTCCGCCCAGAAGCTCGATGGACACGAACTCGTCGGGCCTTTTGTCGGGGACCTCGAGAACGACGGGGACCCCCACGCGCTCCCTGACCATCAGCGCGACTTCCCTTTCGACGTCCATGCCTAGCCTCCTAGCGACTTGAGAAGCGTGTTGTTCTTGGCGTTGCTGTAGCGCGCGTGGTCGGTCTTCGTTCGCACGACGCGGCCCTTCGCGAGCTTGCCCTGGAACTCGCGCTTCTCGAAGTCCTCGTAGTCGTATCCGCCAGGCGATAGCGACGCGTTCGCGCGCGCTTTCACGGCGTCCGCGCAACGGTCGACGACGGACTGCACCCCGCCCCCGTTCATGAGCGCCGCGTAGCCAGCCTTGTCGGCCTTGAACTTGCCGAACCTGCAGCTACCCATCGACCCTCGCCGCCTTCGCCTCGAGGTTGAACTCGCCGGGGGTGTTGTCGGCGGTGTACGGCTTCGGGTCCCCCACCACGGAGAACTCCTCGCCTCGCACGACCACCGACGCGCCGCGCAGGCTTCCCTCCCACGTCTTCGGGAAGTGGAGCGTGTACGCCGCCTCGACTCCGCTCGGCCTGTCCTCGGGGAGGTCCGACGTGGCGCCGGGGCACACGACGACGTCCGCCTCGATAGCCGTCGGCTCGCCAAACGACGGTTCTCCGAGGGCGTCGCGCCCGACGTTCGGGACGAGCACGGTCACCCGCTCGGTCTTGAGCACGTTCACCGTTCCCACCCCCTGTCGTCGTCGGTCATGGGCCTCACGGCGTACACGCGCGAGCCTCCCATGCCGAGGCGCTTGAGGTCGCTCTTGCTGATGTACATGTCGCCTGTCGGGTTCGCGAACGTGAGCATGGCGGAGTACGACCCCGCCGTCTGCTGATAGGTGCTCGCGCCGCCGAGGTCGGCGGGGGCGGAGAGCACGCGCGACGCCATGGCGCAGCACACGGCCTTCGCCCCCGCGTCGAAGAGCGGGCGGACGTTGGCCCTCCAAGCCTCGCCGTAATGGGCGGCGTAGGCGGCGAGGAGGAAGCCCGTGGCGTCGCCGAGCAGGGCGGCGAGCCTCCCCTCGTCGGCGTCGCCGTAGCGCGCCCTGTAGTCGTCCGCGGTAGCGAACGGCTCCACGTCGGCCATGGCCGCCCCCTTCCTACTTGTCCGCCATGATGCCGGCAGCGACGAGCGCGTCCACCACGGACTTGACCGTGGGGTTCGCGCCCGGGTTCGCGGCCTGCTTGATGACGGGGACCGGGTTGCCGTCGGAGTCGACGAGCGCGACGTGCTGGGGCAAAAGCGCGGACGCCTTCGAGGCGTCCTCGACGATGAACTTCTGAACCAAAGCCATGGCGCCCCCTTAAGCGGACTTGAGGACGCAGAACGCCTTCGGGTCGAGCAGCGCGTAGCTGAACACGGACTCGGTGCGGTACGCGACCTGGTTTGTCCCCTTGAGGTCCGCGCCCGTGTTGTCGGGGTCGCCGTACTCGATGACCTCGGCCCAGATGTCGCGGACCATGCCCCACTTGATGGTGTCGAAGTCGCCCATGATGGCGCGCACCTTCGTCTCGTCAGCGCAGAGCCTGCCGTTGACGGTGCCGGAAGTCGCGGCGGGGATGCCGTCAAGGTTGCCGGCGTTGAGCGACAGCGGAATCTCGGGGTAGAGGCGAAGGCCCGTCGCGGGGACGCGCAGCTTGCGCAAGGACGACGCGAACGGGCGCGAGATCGCGATGCCGTTGATGTTGTACTCCATGAGGGCGTCGGCCATGGCGTCGATGTTCGCCACCTCGTCATCGGTCGCGGTGACCGACTGCGCGCCTGCGGTGAGCGCGGTGTAGCCGCTGAGCTTGGAGCCTGTCTTGGGGTTCACGGCGTGGTAGATCACGTAGTCGATGGCGCGGCCGAGGGCTTCGAGCTGGTCGTGCTGGATGGCCTTGATAATCTCCAGGCGGTTGTCCTCGTCGGCCCACTTGAGCTCGTCGGTGACGCGGGTCGTGGTGACGAGCTTCACGCGCTTGCCGGTGACGTAGGAGAGCGTCTGCTCGTAGGCGCCCTTCTTCGCGCCCTCCTCGACGACCTCCGCCTCGGACTTGCCGTTGAAAAGCATGTAATCCGCGTTCGAGAACAGCTGCGGGGTCGGGGTGGACAGCGCGGCGACGGTGGAAAAGTCCTTCGCCTTGCTCACCATTTCCGTCACGACGGAGGACGGGAGCTTTACCTTGCTTGTGTCGAGTGCCATTTCTCTTCCTTCTTTCTATCGTTTACGGCTATCGGGACTCACCGAAGAGCTGGCGGGCGAACTCGCTCAGGTCGGAGTCGTTCTTGCCGCCGCCCGCGCTGAACCTGCCCGCCGCGCCGTTGTTGGGCGCGGGAGCCTTCTTCGCGAACTTCGCGACGGCCTCGGCGAACGCGGTCATCGACTCCTCGTCGTCGCCGCCGATGATGTCGGCGGGGACGCCCGTCGCCTTCGCGACCTTCTCGCGCGTCAGCTTGAGCTTGTCGGACGCGTCGCGCTCGGCGGCGGCGTCCTCCAGCTCCTTCACGCGCTCGCGCGCCTTCTGGAGGTCGGTCTTCTCGCCCTCCTCCTTCTCGTCCCATTTGGCGGCCTTCGCCTTGAGGTCGTCGTAGTCGCCGAACTCCTCGCGGACCTTGCGCTCCGCGCGCTCGATGCGCGACTTGATGGCGGCGTCGAACGCCTCCTGGGTCTCGATGGGGGTGAATCCTTCTGCCATGTCTGTTCCTTCCTTTCCGCCCGCTCGGGCGTGTTCGATCAGCCTTTCCCCCGGCTGAAGGGTGCGATGCCGCGCTTCCCGCGCGCGGCGTGCGTGGTATGAAAAAAGCCCATCTCGGGACTTGATTCCGTCGTGGTCGGGGCGGCGGGACTCGAACCCGCACGGGCTTGCGCCCACCAGTTCCTGAGACTGGCGCGTCTGCCTGTTCCGCCACGCCCCGATGGCACCTGGCCGAGGAATCGGACCCCGGTCAACGGTTTTGGAGACCACCGCACTACCGTTGTGCTAGCCAGGTGTGTATAATGCCGTTAAGCGAATTCGCGCATAAAGCTGCGGCACGCCCCGACCTTCGAATCGGGACACGGCCGCAGCTTTATTTGTCTTTCAGAACCCTGACGACCCCGTTTTCAGAGACGACCAGGAACACCTCTCCGCGTCTTCGACGCGCGTCCAGGGCGTTGCACGTTTCATCGAAGCTCCCCTTGTTCCCCTCGTTAGTGAAAACGCACGTCATCGGCTGGCTGATTCCGAGCTTGAACCATTTGATCCTCGCCCTCTTCACCTGATTGCTGGCAGAGCTTGCCGAGTTCGTCAGGTTCTTCATCTCCCATAACGCACCATCTATCGAAATATCGAGGTTTGCGGGGGCTTTTGGGTCTTCCGGAACCGTCTTGACGTTGAAGCCATTGAGCGCAAGGTAGTCAACCCCTGCCTTTTCATGCTCTTCAAGCAAAGACCTCGGCTTATCGTATTCAACCGACCCGAGCTTTTCCCCTGCAAGAACGCTGAAGTCAACGGTCATCGCCCTCGACTTAAACTCTTCCCTGTCCGCGGCGGAGATAGCGTCCATCGAATCTATCTGTTCGAGAGCCCTGTACCGGAGGTAAAGCTCCTTGGGCTTGATTCCTTCCACGAGCTCGGCGTCGGGATCGCCCCCGAATCCGGGCACGACCTTGCAGTCGCACCTTCGGTGGAAGTGGCGGAACTCGCCCGCCGTCTTCCTCGTGTGGTAGACCGCGCCGCGACTCGCGAGCATGAGGCAGAACGTGCACGTCTCCGCGCCCGTGGGGACGCGGGCGAAGCGCACGCCCCTCTTCTTGTCGCGCCCGGCGTTCTTGATGATCGTCTCGTTGAGGCTGCGCAGGACGTCGTCGCGGCCCAGCTCTCCGCAGTACTTGGCGAACCCACGCAGGTCTCCCTTCACGAGCTTCTTGGCCTGGTACCGCGCCGTCTCGTCCACCCTCTTCGGGTCGTAGACGGTCGCCGTCACCGCGTCGGGGAGCTTGAAGTGGTTGTCTTCGGCCTGCTTGTCGTACCACTGGGCGGCAAGCGAGGCCGCAGCCTCGTCGTAGCCCTGGATGACGCCGCTCATGACGCCCTTGGCGTACTCGCGGCATTCGGCCACGCTCGCGGCCTTGCCCTCGTCGGTCTGCAGCCACGCCCAGATGCCCGACTCGATGCGCCTCGCCGCGCCGTCCGAGAGGTTCGTCACCGCCTTGTTGTACGCGTCGAACTGCTTGCGCGGAATCACTGCACCGCCTCAGATGCCATCCGCTGCGCGGCCGCGTCCGGGTTGGCCGACGGCAGCGCGAGGCCCGTGCCCTGCGCTGCCGATGCCACGAGCGCCCGGCTCGTCGCCTTGGAGCGGTCGGATCGCAGGCGCTGTATCTGGTCGTCAGTGAAGCCGAACTCTTCGAGGGCGACGTCCGACTCGGCGAGCCACGGCAGCGCGCTTATCATCTTCACCATCGCGTCGGACTGCGACACGATCGATGGCATGGCGGGGTTGCGGAACCGCGCCTGCACGCCGAGTCCGGCGCGGGCCTCGGTGGCGTAGTCGGTGCCGTGCTCGATGGCGAGAGACATGAGAGCCACGTTCACGAGCGCGTCGCCGTTGTCGGAATTGAGGTTCTGCGCCCTCACCACGAGCGGCTCCTTCGCCGCGTAGATGGCCTCCGCGCTCGACGGGTTGTCGGACACGACGCCGAGCTCGGAGATTGGCACGTCGGTCTCGCCCGAGAAGCGGGCGGCGAGCGAGCGCATGTAGTCGATGTGGGGCTGCATGCTCCCCTGCGAGAGCTGCCCGAACTGCGGCACGTCGCCGTCGGCGTCCTTGGTCACGGCGAAGATGTTGCCGATGTAGGCGTCCCACTTGCTCACGCCGTCGAGGACGTCCGAGTCGGCGCCCATGAGGTACTTCTGCGGGGACGTCATGAACTCGGCGGCGACCTCGGAACGCACGGACGCCCGCATGGCGTCGTCGGTGAGGCTCATGACGGCGCGCGTGATGCGCGACGAGCCGAACGGTCGCTCGAGCGTCGCCTCGTGGGCGAGCGGTTCCATGAGGCAGCGCCCCATGCCGTGCTCGGCGTACGTCGCAGACCACCCGCGCGCGCTGCGCACGATGGATATGACCGCGTCGCCCGTGTACACGTCGACCCACGTCGGCTCGTCCCCGCCTGATGCCGTCCTGTCGCGCGCCACGACGACCATGCCCGCGTCGATGCGGTTCGCGCGATCGTCCCACAGCGCGGCGGCCGCCGTCGCGGGGTACGCGCGGACGATTGCGGCGGGCTCCCCCGCGTCGGCGTCTCCGGCCGTCACGGCGAGGAACGAGCACGCGTGCACGAGCTCGCCTTTGACGGCCTTGCGGTAGCACTGCTTGAGCCTGTTGCCAGCAACGATTGCCTGGAGCTGCTCGGCCGCATCGTCGTCCGCGCACACGAACCCGTCGAACTGCGAGCGGTTCGCGAGCGCGTTCACCGCCTTCGCGGGCCATCCCATGGCCTGCTCCAGCCTGCGCAGGTTCGGCGGCACGCTGATGCCGAGCTCCCTCGGCCGCGCGTGCATCTTGTAGTAGCACTCACGCAGCGCGTTGCGCGGCAGCTTCTTGCGGTAAAGCTGCAGAAGCGAATACACGGTCTGGCGGTCCTCGGGCAGAAGCCCTCGCGCCGACGCGACCGCGGCCGGGATTTCCCTTCTCACCAGACCACCTGCTTTCTCCTCGGGTCTCTCTTCGTTGTCTTCGCGCCCCACAGGGCGAGGGCCGCCGACTCGACGGCGGTCGACGTAGCGGAGCGCCCATCGCCGAAGCCGAACGCCCCGTTCGTGCCGATGCTGCGCTTGACGGCCGCCGTTGCGCTCGCGTCCATGGCGTCAGACGCGATGTGAGTGACCTCGCGCCCGTTCACGGCGTCGAGGAACAGCGACGCGGCGGACACCGCCTCCGACGCCCCGCACTCGACGATGGCGCGCTTCGGGAAGCCCGCGTCGGCGAGCCTGCGGCAGAGCGCCTGCGCCCCGGAACGGCCGTCGACGACGCACACCGCGCACCGGCCCTGCCGTTCCGCGAGCCATGATGACAGCCACCCGACGCCGCGCGCGGTAGACGCCAGCTCGACGAGCTCGACGTGGCACGGGCCGGAATCGGGCAGGAGCGCGACCGACAGGGCGACCTCCTTGCCGTCGGGCGAGAACTTCACCCCGTAGGCGAGCTTGCCGTCGACCGGGACCTCCCCAGCCCCTATCTCGCACGCCTTCCATTTCCCGGCGTCGATAAGGGGCTTCAGCTGGACCTCCTTCGGCGGCCAGTACCCAAGCCGCTCCATGGCGAAGGTGAGCGGCGGCATCTGCTCGGCCTCCGCGAGGATGGTCGAAAGCTTGATAGTTATGCCCATTGACGGGTTCGACAGGCCGTAGCGCGACTGGTCCATCGGGTCGCCGACGCGGTCGGTCGACCACTCTGCCCACGCAGTCTTCCCCGGCCCGCCGCCGAGGGCGCGCTCCCGTATCGACGAGAACACGTAGCCGTCGCTCGCAGCGTCGGGCGGCGTGCCCATGTAGACCACCTGGGGGTTCGGCGACGCCGATATGGCTGGCAGGAACGATGCCTGCGATTCCTGCGACAGGTCCTGGGACTCGTCGAAGATGAGCAGGTCGCCGTGCTGGCCCCTGCCGCCGTTTCGCGTGCGGGCGAGGAACTTCACGCGCCCGCCGTTCTTGAGCACGATCTGCTCGCGGCCGAGCGCGGTCTTTATCTCCTTCACGTAGCGGCGCAGCCGCGGGGAGTCGAAGAACGCCGCCATGTCCTCGAAGGTCTCGGTGGCGGTCTTCTGGAGCTGCGCGGTGTAGACCACGCGCTCCCCTAGCACGAGCATGCCGTAGTTCGCCCTCGCCTCGCCCGTCCCCAGGCTCTTGCCGTTCTGGCGGGGGACGGACAGCCCGCACGTCGGGGCCGACCACATGCCGAGCACGTCGCGCCCGAGCCAGTGCCGCAGCACGTTGCGCTGCCACTCGAACGGCATGAGACCGCCGAGCTCGCACGCCGCCAGGCACGCGTCGAGGTCGGTCGAGGCCGCGTCAGGGTGCGCCTCGAAGGTCGGCTCCTGCCTACCGAGCGGCGTCGATGCTGACCTTGATAGCCGCGATCGGGTCGTCTGCGCCATCGTCGCCGCCCAACTCCTCAAGCTGTTTCAGGGTCTCGCGGAACTGCCTCGCGAGCTGCGGGTAAGCCCGCTCGTCCTCGCACGCGTCGAGACGCGCCGCCAGGTTGTCGCGAAGCGCCTCCAGCTGCACGCGGGCGTCCTTCCTGCACGCCCTCGCCATGCTCTTCTTGGCCATGAGACCCCCTATGTTTTCGCCTTTGTGTGTAAATTCCGACAATGCCCGCGGGCGTCGGATGCCCCAGGGGGAGGGGGTAGCCCCCTCACCTGCGGAAACGTCACCAACGTCTCGAATGCGCGATGAGGCGCAGCACCTTAGGGCCCGCCTCTCCTTCCATTCGGTTTCCCTTGCGCTGGTTGCATATGCGGTGCGCGGGCCGCACGTTGGACGGGTCGCACGCCGCGGACTTGCGCTCTTCCAGCGGAAGGCGCGACACGGGCACCACCTCGTCCATCTCGAAGCTCATGGGGTCGCCCGCGGGGAGCGAGTAGTCGATGGACATCCCGCACAGATGGCACGGCGCGCCCTCGGCCTTCATCCTCGCGCGGAGCTTGTCGCGGGCGTAGCTGCGCCTAACGTTGCGCGCCATCGGGCGAGCCTCGCTTCGCCTTGCGGGCGCGGTGGGCGGCGTCGTCTCTTGCGCATTGCGCGCACACCCCGCCGCGAATCACCCGGAGCCTCCCGCAAAGAAGGCAGTACCCCGTCTTCAAAAGCGCCCCCTCGGTTTCGAGAATCCCCCAGGCGTTGAAAAGCCGCCCTTGGCCATCGCGACGGCCACCGCGTGGAGCATGGCGTGCGCCGCCTCGGTGTCGTAGCGGGACGCGATGCGCCCCAGGTCGAGCAGGGTCACGGCGTGCCCCCTTCTTTCGGTTTGTGAATGGCGGAGCGGGAGGGATTCGAACCCTCGGGGCCCGAAGGCCCACCGGGATAGCAATCCGGCGCACTCGACCGCTATGCGACCGCTCCGCTTGCAAGGCATAGAAAAAGCCGCCCTTGCGGACGGCTTCGCATGCCTCGTCATTTCTTGCCCTTACAGAATACCACGCACGGGGTGGCCAAAGGTGGCCACTTTTCAGCAGGCGTTCGGGATGGGGTCGCGCCGCCATTCCTCGGGCATGGAGAAGTACAGCGACCACTTGCCGCGCTCGACGCAGCGGCGGGCGGTCCTCACGCTCGTGTGCGCGGCATTCGCGATCTGCGCGTAGGTCATGCCGTCGACCTTCTGCATCCAGAGGGCGCGCCTGTTCTCGTCCTCTCGGCAGAGCGAGCGCGCGTGCTCCACGTCCGCCATGTCGGCCGCCACCTCGTCGGCGAGCCGCCCGCGCAGCTCGATGAGGCGTATCACCCCGTCGGGCAGCTTGTCGGCGGTCGGCGAGCAGGCGGCCTGCCTGCCCTCGTAGCTCACTCCCATGAGGGCGAGCCTCGACTCGTGCTCGGCGATCTCTGCGGCTATGTCGTCCATCGCCGCGCCGAGAGAGCGTATGTGGCGCAGGTAGGCGTCGACGCAGAACGACACCACCTCGTAGTCGTGTGCCAAGCTTCCCCTTCCCGAGCGTTTCCTTGCACGTGTTAAGTATACCGCAGGCTCACATCCGCCCGCGCGCCTTGTTCCGCCTCGCGCATTCGCCCATGCGCGGCGAGAAGTCGACGATCCCTATCGCGCGCGCCATGTTCATGCACGCCATCACCACGTCGGCCAGCTCGTCCGCGAGGTCGTCGAAGCTCCCCGTGACCATCGCGTGGCGCGGGAAGCCCATGCCCCTCCCCGTCTCGACGTCGGCGGCGTACCGCTGCCACGCGCCGAACGCCTCGGCCGCCTCCTCCAGGATCTTCCGCGCCTGGTCCTTGTCGGGCCTCGCATCGGGGAATACCTCGAACCTCCCGACGTTCACGGACCGCTCGGCGCGCCGCGCCCTGATGTCGCTGCTGCAGTCGCTCACAGACAGACCTCCTTCAGCCACCCCTTCTCCCAGTTCCCCACATGCCCCGCCTTCACGGCCGCGGAGAGCGCGGCCAGCGCGTCGCTAGCGGCCTCCCCGTACGGCACCAGCTCGAACGACAGCTTGTCGAGCGTTTCCGCAATCTCGTCGATGCTCATTCGTCCCCTTCCCATATGCAGTGCCCCGCTTCGCGGCAGTTGGTGTACACCAGCCTGCCTTTGAGCATGCACTTGCTCTTCTTCTCGTAGGTCCCCGACTCGTGGGGGCACGCGCCGGGGACCCTCTCGCCGAACAGGCTCGGCTGGCCCTCGCGCGCCTTCATCGCAGCCCCTCCCTCGCCTCGGCGAACTCCTCGACCATGCACCTGTCGAGCGTCCACTTGCCGCACTCCTTGCGCGCGCCGAACTGGCCGCGCCTGCACCTGATGGTCATCGAGTCGCGCGTGATGCCGATGATGCCCGCCGCCTCGGTGCTCGTGACGCGCGCGGGGTCGGCCAAGGGCGGGAAGCGGTAGGCCACCGTCCCCTCCCCGGGCATGTGGATGGCGCAGCGCGTGAGGCGCTTTGCCTGCGCGACGAGGCTCGTCATTCGCCGCCCACCTCCTCGACGAGGCGGCCGACGTACCACGCCGCCTTCTCCAGGTCCTCGCGCGCCCTGCCCTTCAGGCGGTAGCGCCAAAGGTACTTGATCGCGTTGCCCTGCAGGTAGCCCTCGTAGCGCTCCCCGCACGCGGCCTTGATGGCGTCGATGCACTCGACCTCGCCCGCGGTGTAGTGCGCGGGGTGGTTCACGTTGTCGCTCACAGGCCCCTCCTTCCCCCTGCTCTCAAAGAATTACCTGTTCTTTCCGGGACGCCCCGCCCGAACACGTAGGTTCTCAGGGCGCGACGTGCGCTTTCGACCTCGGCGGCGGTCAGCTCGCCGCGGGCGTCTTTGGCAGGGTTTTGGCACAGCCCCAGGTCCTCCGCCACGGTGGCCCGCCCTGCATCCGGAAGCATGCTCATAGCCCCTCCCCCGCGAACTCGACCGCGTGCCCCTTGCACGTGCCGCAGCCGCCCTTGAGCCGCTGAGCGAGCCAGCCGTCGCTCGCACCGCACGCCTTCGCGGCGGCGGTGACGGACTCGTAGAGCACGCCGTCCACGAGCACGGGGCGCTTCACGCCGCCGTTGCGGCCGCCCGTGTGCCCCTTGCCCTCGCGCAGCTCCTGCTGGCGGCGGTGGTACTTCTCGCGGTACGCCCGCTTGCGCATGCCGTCCTCGATCTCGCGGGCCTCCTTCACGGCGGCGCGCTGCTCGGCTTCCCGGGCGCGAACATCGAGCGCCTTCCGCTCGCGCTTGCGCGGCTCGGGCTTGGATTCGCACGGCTCGCCCGTCGCGGGGTC
The DNA here is from genome assembly GCA_934613165.1 of uncultured Ellagibacter sp. Lineage (GTDB taxonomy): Bacteria > Actinomycetota > Coriobacteriia > Coriobacteriales > Eggerthellaceae > Ellagibacter. The sequence continues at coordinate 11,373 of CAKTSW010000001.1, read as the reverse complement.
GAAATATCTCACGCGAACGGGGCGAATCATGGACGCGTGCTCGCCTTCGAGCTTGTCGACGAGGCTCATGCGATCACCTCAGCGCCGCATTCGGGGCAAAACTTCGGCTTCCCGTCGACTGCGACGGCTCCGCACGCCGAGCACGTGTAGGCGTCGGTCGGGTAGAGCTCTTCGCCGCTCCAATCCTCGTTCGGCTCCATCCTGCACGTCGGCCTGTCTATGAGGTCGGCGAGCGCGTTGAGCGTCTTCTCGGGACTCGGAAAGTCCACCTCTCCGGTCGCAACGTCCTGCAACCGCTGCCAGTACTCGCCCAGGCTCCCGCTGCTGTAAGCGGCCTGCCTGCGAAGCTCAGCCGCAACCTCGCGGCGGTCAGAATCGCTAATTGTAGACATCGATTACCTTCAACCCGTACATGCTCGCGATTACCCGTTCGGCCAGGCAACCGCGTGCGCGCTGCCACCCAGGCGCGAAAACAACCGCATCACACCCCGCCATAGCCTCTATGCTCTTCGCCATGTAGAGCAGCGGGGCTTCGCTCGGCGGCACGTCCAGCTCGAACACGGTGTCGACGACCTCGAAACCGCGGGACTCCAGGTTCCGCTTCAGCGAGTCGCGCTCGGCTCTGATCTCCTCGTCGGTCTTGCCCGCCATGGGCTGGCTAATCATCGCTTTCATCATCAAGCCCTTCCTTTTCGCTCAATCCGGAAATCCATCCACTCAGCTTGTTGTAGCAATCAGAGCAGAGCGGCAGCGAGCCAGTTAGCCACTCTTTGACGCAGCCTCTGTAGTCTGCATTGAGCAAACGGGCGCTTTTCACGCCGTCTGAGACGAACTCGACCGTCGCCCCGCAGTGCACGCGTCTCGTCATCAGCTTCATGTCACTCACCCGCCTTCGCGAGCTTCTTGGCGCGGCGAACGAGGTCGCGAGTCATTGCTTCGAAAGTTTCGGTTACGTCGCAAGCCAGTCCGCGCTTCGCCACGTAATCACGCGAGACTATGTTCGCGTCCTCTTCCAACCGTTCCCAGCTGTCGGGGCAGGTGTGCGACAGCCACGACGGCGTGAGGGTATAGCTGCAGAAGCGACTGCTGCAATTCGCGCGCGGCGAACCCGTCGCGTCTTCGAACAAGAGGCAAACCAGCAGCGGCTCAGGGCGCCCATCGTAGAACACCGTGTCCCCTACCTCGATGGGCACGCCGTCCGCGTCGAGCACTCGGGGCTTCGGGCGCTTGACGCGCTCGCCGTTCTTTCCGCTCAGCACTGCCACGGTGCCTTCCGATTCGAGCGTCATCGCCCAATCGCTCGCGTAAAGCGTGACGCCCTTAACGGTCATCGCCTCGCCGTCTCCGTCGGCTTCGTCCCCGATGCCGACCAACGCCCCGTCCTCGAAGCGCGGCCACTCCACGCCGTCGGGCAATTGCGGCTCGGCGAGCCTCTCGTTCTCGCGCCGCAGCTCGGCCCTCTCGGCCTGCGCCGCGTTGATCGCGCGGTTAGCGTCGCTCAGCAGGGCCTTGGCCTGCTTGACGTCGCCCATCGCCGCCCCCAGGCGGTCTTCGGTCTCGTTCATTGCCTTCCCTTTCCCTTGTTTCCGCCCTCCGGCCCGTCGACCACCCGCCACCACGGCAGGAAGCCCACGTGCAGGGGCTCGCGGTCGGCGAACCGGACGAAGCGCCCGTTCACCGCCTCCACCATGTGCGGCCGCGCCGCCGGCCTGTTGGCGCAGGCGAGCCAGCAGCCCGGGCAGACGCGCTTCCCGGCGCCGTCCCTCGCCGCCACCGCTCACCCCTGCCTCGCGAGCCGCACGATAAGCGCGGCCAGCAGCAGGGCGGCCATGAGGCAGAGCGCCTGCGGCCTCACGAGACCTCCCCCTTGCCGAACGACTCGCAGCAGTTGGGGCAGTCCCAGCGCCCCGACTGGGTGTTTCGGAACATCCGCCCGCCGCAGACCGGGCAGGCCGCGGCGGCCCTGGCCTTGCGCTTGCCATCGCCGCGGCGCTTGAGCCCGTCGCGGCGGCACCAGCCCTCGGCGGCGGCGCGCCAGTCCCGCATCGGGTTCTTGCCGACCCTCCAGCCGTTCGAATCGTAGAACGCGACGAACCGCCCGGCGTCGATGGGCCAGCCCTCCTCGTCCGCCCACCGCTCCACCTCGGCGAGGGAGGGGGGCGCGAAAGCGCCGCTTTTCTTCACCTCCCCGTTAGGGGAGGTTTCTTTTTCTCTCTCTCCCTCTTTAATAGGCGATTTCGGATTTGCTGCGGCTTTGCTTCCCGCTTTGCTCGCAGCTTCGCTCCCGCCTTCCGCGCCGCTTTGCTCGGCGTTTTGCTCCTCGCTTTGCTTCGCGTTTTGCTCGGCGTTTTGCTTCCGCTTTTGCTTGCCCTTCTGCTTGCCGCACTCGCTGCGCTTGCCCGACAGCAGCACGCGGTCGCGGAACGCCACGACGAGCGACTTGCTCACGCCCTTGAGCGCGGTCTGCTCGCCCGTGAAGTAGAGCCGCGCGAGCGAGCCGATCACCTCGTCCTGCGTCTTCTTGGGAAGCTCGGCCACCGCCTCCCACATGTCGTCCTGAACGTAGAAGCCCATCCCGCCCCCTTAGAACGGTATGTCTTCGCCGTAGGCGGAGTCCGGGTAGATGGCGGCCGGGATCGCGTCGTACTGCGCGTCCACGTCGCGAAGGGCCGCCGGGGCGGCCTGGGGGGCCTGCGCGGCCGCCGCACGGGCGCCGCCGCCCTCGCCCTGGCCGCGCGCCGACATGAGGTCCACGTCGTCCACGACCACGTCGAGCTTGCTGCGCCTCTGCCCGTCGCGCTCCCACGAGCTGTAGCGCAGCCTGCCCTCCACGGCCACCTTCGCGCCCTTCGCGAGGTAGCGCCCGAGCGCCTCGGCGCGCTTGCCGAACAGCGCGCAGTCCACGAAGCACGGGAAGTCCTCCCACTCGCCCGTGGAGGCGTTCCTGCGGCGCTCGTTCACGGCCACGCAGAAGCTCCCGACGGACGTCCCGCCCGCCGTGGAGCGCAGCTCCATGTCGCGGGTCAGGTTCCCGCTTATGCACACCCTGTTGATGCTCACGATCTCTTCCCTTTCTCTTCCAGCGGATGGAACCTGGCCTTCCTGTTCGCCGTCGGCCTCGACCTCACGAACTCGGCGATCTCGGCCCACGTGCTCGGCGTGCAGTCCAGCTCCATCCAGTAGCGGTTGACGGGCTCGGGCGCGCCCGCGCCCTCCTCGGCCGCCCACTCGCCCGACGCGGCCCGCGCACGCGCCATCGCGTCCCGCCAGCTCACAGCGACCCCTCGGCCGCCCGCGCCGCCTCGGCGAACGCCCGCGCGGCGGCCTCGTCGCGCCCGGGCAGCACGTGCCCGTACAGCTCAAGCGTGGTCGTCACCTTCGCGTGCCCGAGCCGCTCCATCACGGTCTTCGGGTCCACGCCCTGCAGCAAAAGCCACGTGGCGTGCGTGTGGCGAAGCGTGTGGAACGACGTGCCCGCCTCCAGGCCCAGCGCGTCGCGCATCCCCGAGAACCACGCGCTCACCGCGCTCGGGCGGAGGAACCCGCCGCCCGCGTCGCAGCAGACGGGCAGGCGGCGCGGGTCGGCGCCCTCCGGCAGGTACGTGCGCTGCCACTCCCAGTGCGCGCGCACGCGCTCGGCCGTCTCCCCGTAGAGCGCGACCGAGCGCGTGCGCCTGCCCTTGGTCTTGGGCTGCCGGACCAGCCCGCGCGGCGTCTCCACCATGGTCGCCCGCACGAGCGCGGTCCCGCGGGCAAGCTGCACGTCGGGGCGCGAGAGCGCGCAGACCTCGCCGCACCGCACGCCCGTCCACAGCGCCAGGTAGGCCGCCATGGCGCAGTTGCGCCGGGCGATGCCCGCCCGCGTGGCCGCGGGCTCCTTAAGCGCCCCGTCGAGCGCGCGGGAGAGCTTCGCGAAGTCCACCTCGTCGTACGCCTTGGCCTCGCGCTGCTCGGGGCGCGGCTTGTCCACCGAGTCGATGACGTTCGAGCGCGCGATCCCCTGCGAGACCATCCACTTCCACGCGCCCGACAGGAACCAGTGCAGGTTCACCACCTTCGAGGCGCTGATCCCGCCGCCGTCGCGGCCGCCCTCGGTGAGCAGCGTGAAGTACAGCCCGTCCACCACGTACGGCTCGACGCGCGCCACGTCGGCGGCCCCGATGTAGGGCTCCACGTAGCAGCGCAGCATCGAGCGGTACGTCTTCACGGTGTTGGCCCCCGCGCCGTCCGCCTCGATCTTGGCGATGTAGCGCGCGAGCACGTCGCCCACCCGCATCGACGTCTTGAGCCCCGCCGCGGGCGCGAGCCCGTTCACCCACTCCTGGGCGGCCTCGCGCGCCTCGGCCTCGCCCGCCGCGCGCGGGAAGCGCTTGTACGGGCGGATGGGCTTGCCGGTGAGCGGGCTCGTGCCCAGGTACGGCCGGCAGAACCACACGCCGTCCGCGCCCTTGGTCACGCGCACGCCCGTCACGCCGCGCCCCGCACGCCGTCGCGCAGCATCTGGACCTCGGCGCGCAGCCTGCGCACCTCGCGCCGAAGCTCCGCGTTCTCGCGGAACACCGCCGCCACGGGCCCGCCCTCGAGCGGCGCCGCGCCGCCGTCGCGCTCGCTCACCTCGACGCGCCCGACGGCCTGCCTCGCCTTCCCTTCCATAGAGCCTCCTCACATGAAGAAGACCTGGTCGGCCGCTACGAACGCGAGCAGCGCGCAGAGCATCGCCGCCGCGCACAGGCCGCCCAGGGCCGCGCGCCCCTCGCGGGTCCGCTCCATCTCGGAGACTCGACCGCGAAGGCGCGCTTGTGCTAAACTTGCCTTGCTTTTCTCTGCGCGCCCCGACTTCCACATCCGGCGCGCATTTTCTTTCACTGCTTCCATTTCACTTCCTGCTTTCTCTCCAGGTAGTCCGCCAGCCTCGCGGCCTGCACGAGCCGCTTGCGCCCTATGCGCAGGTACGGCGGCGGGTCCGCGCTGTCCAGGTACTCCCGCATCGTCCTCTGGCCTATGCCCGCGACCTCCGCGGCCTCCTCGGCCGTCAGGTAGAGCTTCACCGCCCCTCCCCCTTCCTTTCCAGGAACATCCGCTCGCGGCGGCGGAACGCCACGACCTCGCCGCGCTTTCCCATGTAGAACAGCTCGGCGCGCACCGCGTTGAGCACCTTGTCGGCGTTCTTCACCGGGTCGGCGGAGAGCTCCGGCGCCTCCGTCACCTCGGCCACGTCGCCGGGCCCCGCCACGCGCAGGAACTCCACGAGCGTGTCGTAGGCGAACTGCCGCGCGGGCCCGCGCTCGTAGCGCCTGCTCGCGACCGCGTCGCCCTTGTCCATCAAAACCAGCATTGCCTGCCTCCGATATGTTATAAGCTGACACGTTATAAGCTGACATTCTCATATCTTCATAAACATGTCAAGATATGACGTATGAAAAACGTTGTGACACGACTTCCCGGTTTTGGCGACCGCCTCAAAGCGGCCAGGAAGTCGGCTGGCCTCACGCAGCAAGCCGTCGCTAACGAACTAGGCATCCTGCTTCGCTCGTATCAGCGTTACGAAGCGGGAATGTCGGAGCCTTCCCTGTATTTCCTCGCATCGACAGCGGTCATCCTCAACGTTTCATCTGATTACCTTCTGGGGTTATCCGACGAAGCTCGCGCTGATGAATAGCGAACATATCCTCTAGCGCGTCCCACGTCTCAATCGTCCCCAGCACATCGCCCGACTCGACCTTGCAGTAGTTTCTGAGGCTCATCCCCAGCGCGTCGGCCACGGCCTGCTGGGTCATCCCCGCCGCAACGCGCGCGGCCTTCAAGTTGCCCCTCACGGCAACCACCTCCTCACTTCACGTTCCGCCCGGCCCACAGGCCGAGCGCGCCGCACGTCCCAGCGGCGAGCGCCATCGCTATAATCTGCGCCATACCGTTTCCTTCCTCGTTAGGAGCCGCCATGCCCAAGACCACCGCCGCCGGGTTCGGCGTCTTCGTCGCGTCCACCGTCGTCTCGTGGGCCATCGCCTACGGCCTCGACTGGCTCGCTCCGATGCTGGGCGACCCGAACCCCGCCGCGTGCACCGCCGTCGGCGTCGCGTGCGGCCTGTGCGGCTTCTTCGCGGGCAGGTGGGCCGAAGCCCGGGAAGCCGAGACGGCGGCAGCCGAGTCGGCGAAGGCGTTCGACGCCGCACTCGCTGAGAGGGACGCCGAGGTGAACCGCCTCAAGATAGCCCTCGACACGCAGAGGGCCATCTCTTCCATCGCCGCCGCGACCGGCGTCGGCGAGGACAAGCTGCGCGAGATAATCCGCGAGGAGTCCCCGCGCATATCGCTCGCCACCGAAGACGATATACGGGCCATGTTCGAGTAGCCTCCTTCCAATCGGTTCCCGACAGTCACGCAGGTTCTCAAGGTCCCCCGGAAGCGGGGGCGCAGGGCGCGCGCGAGGGGCGCGGTCATCTGGTAGTGCGTGAAACGACGTCCCATGTCGGTGACTCTTTCCCGCTCCCCTTATGGGCGGCGCCTTGGGTGCGCGGCCCGCCTGCGAAAGGAGGTGCAGGCCGCACGCGCGCCCTCTGCCCCCGCTTCCGGGTGGTACAATCCGCTCGTTCCCAAACCAACGACGAGAACGGAGCGCCATGGTCGAGCTGTCGAGCGAGGAGGAGGCCGCCCTCCGCGATCTCATCGACGCGCACGAGCGCGGCGAACGGGCGGGGGCGGTCATCTCCCAGCGCCTTCTCGAGAATTCCTCCCGCAAAGGCCCCGACGGCAGGCCGTCCATCAGCTACCGCGACATGTGCAGCCTGTACGACGGCCTCGTGGAGAAGGGGCTCATCGACGGTTACTTCCTCCCAGGGTCGAGCGACTGCACCTATGAGGATCTCACGAGCGCTGGCCGCTGTTATTTCAAGGACAAGGCCGCCGCCGAGAAGCGCGAGAGCAAGCGAATCTGGAGCGATCGCAGATTCCAAATCGGCCTGTCGGTCGGGACCATGGTCGGGAGTGCGCTCCTCAGCCTGATCGTCAGCCTCGCCGTGAATCTCTTAACCGCATAACGCCCGGTAGACGATGTAGCCCACCACCCAACCAAGGGACGCGAAGGCAAGAACGCCGAGAGCGTTAAAGGCAGCCAAGAAAGCCGAAAACGCGGCATCGCTCATCCAGAAGGTCTTCCCAACTATCCAATCGATAGGCCGCATGAGCGGCGGGCCGTTCTTGCTTTCCTTCATCATCTCGCGCACGAACTCGCGGTCGTCGTCGTTCATGTCCGTCACCCCTTCGCTATCGCGCGGCCGTCGCGCTTGTCGGTTTGCTCCATGAGTGTTCCTCCTGACGTTAATTTAACTAACCTCTTGGGATAAAAAAATATCGTCAAGCTTGCAATGGAGGAAGGCGCACACCGCCTGAGCCTGCCCTATCGTCATGTCGCGAGGATTGTCTTCGTACGTCGCGTAGGTTTGGCGCACGACGCCGAGGTGGTCAGCGACCGCCGCCTGCTTCACGCCGCGCGCTTCGCGAATCTCCTTCAACGTCATCTTCTTTCTCATGTTCCTCCTTTCGATGTCTATATGTTAGTTAAACTAACGTCGACGTGTCAAGTTTTTCTAACTAAAATGTTTAATTAAATTAACATGAGGGAGGTTTTTATGGGATTGGCCAGCAACGTGAAGCGATTGAGGACAGACGCGGGCATGACCCAGGCCGAACTCGCGAAGCTTATCGGCGTAACGAGGGCTTCCGTCACGCAATGGGAAACGGGCTGGTCGCAGCCGAGGATGGGCGCGCTCGAAAAGCTGGCCAAGACGTTCGGCGTGTCCATCTCCGAGCTGATAGGCGAAGGCGCGGCGAAGCCCAGCTCATCTATGGTGGACGTCCCCCTGTTCGGCCGCATCGCGGCGGGCATGCCCATCGAGATGGACGCCGTGGACGACACCCAGCCCGTGCCCGTGAAGGTGCACGAGCGCCACCCCGACGCGTTCCTCCTGCGCGTGGAGGGCGAGTCCATGAACCGCGTGTTGCCCAACGGCTGCTTCGCGCTCGTCGACCCCTGCGACGGCGTGGAGCGCGACGGGGCCGCCTACGCCGTGTGCGTGAACGGCTACGACGCGACCATCAAGCGCGTGCGCAGGCTCGCCAACGGCTTCGAGCTGGCGCCCGACTCCGTCGACCCCACCTTCAAGCCCAAGGTCTACGACTACGGCGTGGACGGCACCGACAAGGTGACCGTGATAGGCCGGGTCGTCTACTACGTCCTGCCGGTCGACTGGGAGATATAGGGGAAGGTGATGCGAAGCACCGATCGCATGTATCATTAGCCGCATGATGAGATTAGGAAAGAAAATGGAACGCTGCGAAATCGTCTACCGCATGAGCGCCGACGCGAGTATCGACGGGGTATCCGCACGCGAGATCGCCGACGTCATAGTATCGTTCGCCGACGCCGTCGACATCGCATTGAAGGAATCCGGCGAGGACGGCGAGCTACAGGTGAACGTCAAGCCCTTTCAGCAGGGCTCGTTCATAACCGAGTTCGTTCTCACGTACTCCCAATCGCTCATCAACTTCTTCACATCCCCCGATGGCGTTGCCCTATCGGGCATTCTCACCGCCCTTGGGTTCATGGGCGTCAACCCGAAGAGCGTCACAAACGTGATCCGCAAGGTACGCGGCAGAATCGACAAGTGCAAGGACAACGGCGACGGCACCTACGAATACGGCGAGCATGGAGAGACCGTCACGGTCGATGAGAAGACCCACAGGATGATTCAGTCTCCGGAGATGGCGAAGTCGATAAGAAAGATTGCCGTCGCACCTCTGTTCAACATCGACAAGAGCATCAATATCACCATCCAGAGCAGCGAAGAATTCAGAGCAGGAAAGAAAGACGCGGGCGCGTACTTCGACCAAAGCGACATCCCCGACATGGACACCTATCAGCACATCGCCGTGGAGGGCGTCCCCGAGGAACATGAGGACATCGTGTCGGCCATGCACCGCATCCCGGTGCACCCTTGCTCCGGTCCGTACGACGGCGGCGAGAACGGCTACAGCTTCACGTACCTGGACCAGAAGTGGTCGCGCGTCCAAATGCACGACCTCGACTTCCGCATGAAACTGGAAAGCGGAAAAGTCAGGCTCGCAAAGCGCGATTTGCTCATAGTCGACGTGGAAGTTGTTCAGAGCATCACGAAAAGCGGGAAGGAAAGCGTCAAGCGCACCATAACGAAGGTGTGCGAGTATCGCCCCTACGATCCCCCGGAGCAGCTGACTATAGAGGATGCGGGGATAGATGCGTAGGACTTTAGCGGCGAGGCTATCGCCGACGCCGTGCGAGACGCGCGAAGGGCTTCGGTGCCGAGACGTATGAGGAGGAGCCATGGGAAACGAGGTCAACGAGAAGATAAGCGCCCTGGGCGTGCAGATCGGCGTGTCGTCCACAGGCACCCGCGACGACTACCTGTCGCTTACCGACATAGCGCGCTACAAGAGCGACGAGCCGAACGACGTAATAAAGAACTGGATGAGGACCCGCAGCACCATCGAGTTCCTGGGCATCTGGGAGGAACTGCACAACAAAGATTTTAAACCCGTCGAATTCGAGCGGTTTAAAAACGAGGCGGGGGCGAACGCGTTCACCATGTCGCCTTCCAAATGGGTTTCCTCCACGGGGGCAAAGGGGATCAAGGTCAAGCGCGGGCGGTACGGCGGCGGCACGCTGCACCAGCTGATATTGCTCGCGAATCTCTAAAGCATTAACGCCCAGCTGATAAAAGAAGGGCGCAGCAGACAGGAGCGCGCCGAGTACCTCAACGCCATGGCCCGCGAACAGCTGGCCGCACTGGCCGACAATCCGACGATAAAGGCAATCGAGGAGGGAAGCGCGGAAGGGCGGGGATAGCGCCATGGGAATCGAGGAAAGGCCGCTCAAGGACGGAACCCGCGTCTACGTCGTGCGCGAGTACACGGGCTTCACCTACGACGGGGTGCGCGACCGCACGTCCGTCACGTGCCGCACGAAGGCCGAGGCCCGCAAGGTGCAGGCGCGGCTGCGCGCGGGGCGCGAGGCGATGCGCGGGCGCAGCGGGCGGATGACGCTCGCCGCCTACGTCGAGCGCGCGTGGTGGCCGTCGCTCGCGCGGCTGGCCGCGTCGTCGCGCGACACCTACGAGCGCGAGGTGAGGCTGCGGCTCCTTCCCGCCCTCGGCGAGAGGGACATACGCGACATAGACCGCGCCGCCATCCAGCGCATGGTGTCGTCGTGCGAGACGGAGGGCGTGGCGCGAAAGGCCCTCGGCGTGCTCAAGACGATCCTGAACGAGGCGAAGGGCGACGGGCTCCTGCTGTCGAACCCCGCCGAGGCGAGGTACGCCATGCCGCCCAAGGGGCGCAAGCGCGACGAGGGCGTGGTCGTGACGCGGTTCGAGGACATGCTGCCCATACTCGCCGCCGTCGAGGAGCGCGGCGACCCCGAGTACGCGAAACTCGCGGCGACGGGCTTCCTCATGGGCCTGCGCCCCGAGGAGCGGTACGGCCTCGACTGGGAGGACTTCGACCGCGGTATGACCCTCGTCCGCGTCAGGCGCGCGTACACGGCCGCTTCGGCGCGAGAGGGCGGCAACGACCTCAAATGCACGAAGACCCCGCTGTCGGCGCGCACCGTGCCCGTCCCCCCGCGCGCCCGCTTCATGCTCTGCGGGATGGAGCGCGGCGAGGGGCCGTTCGTCGTCGGGTCCAACGGGAAGCGCATCACGCCGTCGACCGCGCAGAACCGCTGCCGCGCCTTCAACAGGTGGGCGGCTGAGCGCGGCCTGACACTGCCGTACGTCACGCTTGAGAACATGCGGCACAGCTTCGCGACGAGCTACCTGCACGCGGGCGGCAACGTCGAGGACCTGTCGCGGCTGCTCGGCCACTCGGACATAAACACGACGTTCCGCAAGTACGTGAGGCCCTCCGACGAGGACCTGGTAAGGGGCATGAGCGCCGTGGTCTCGACGGGCGTTTAACCACTCTCTGGCCATTTCGACGGCGTTTCCCCAGTTCATTAGGTTGCGTATCAACCTTCGATTCTCCGCGCCTCCACCACGTGTTATCGGCCCGGCAGCGACTACGTTGCCGGGCCTTTTCTTTCGGGGAAACCGAACGCGCGCTCTCGGAAGTTCGAATAGGCGGAAATCTTGCCCTCGGTCAGCGGAAACGCTATCCTAATCAGGCATTAAACCCTACCAGGTGACTCTGGTTAACCTCCGAACGAAAAAGGAACATCTCACATGGATTTCGAAACGCTCTGCGTCCATCCGCCTGCGCGATTCGCCGAGCCCACCGGCGCCGTCTCCAACCCGATCTACCTCACCTCGACCTTCGCCCACCCCGGCGTCGGGCAATCGACCG